>JAZNTO010000143.1:0-2698 GCA_045591805.1 Akkermansia sp.
CTCACAATGTGCTTAAAAATAATGCATTAGACAACATGGAGTAAAGTTCAAGTAAAGAAAAGTAAAGTCCGTGCAGAGTCCGTGCATCGTACCGCCACGATTGTGCACAAAAAGCCTTTTGGGGAGGGGTAACGTAGCTCCTACAGCGAACGAATACGCGTGTTTTTCATTCGGCGTAGCGACTTCCTACTCTCTGTATACAATATGCTTACGTTGGTTCTAATTTCGGCTTTTGGAATAGCGCTATATTTGTTCCGGTATGTTGGGGTGTTCCCAAACGGAGGTTTCTGTCAGGGCTTCCAATTCCGGTATTCCGCAGTACAGAAGCGCAGGGCGGAGACTTTCTCGAAAAAGGCGGCAAAGTTCTCCCCGGAAAGTATCGGCCGATACTTTTTCCATGAGCGGTTGCGAAATCAGCTGCCATATTTTCCCCAGCGAATCATAGATGGCGCTCCAACGAGGAAAGCGAACGGCGGCGCCACCTGCAAGCGAACGGCATACACACCCATCGCTCAGTGTATAAACCGAGCTTTTGCCCTCTTTTTTCTGCACCTTACATACGAGATTCCCCAGCGCGAGCTCATCCAACACCGCCTTCACAGCACTTCTGCCAAAGCCGCTACGCTCCGACAGCTGCTGTATATTGCAAGGCGATTCCAAGAGTAGCAGCACAACCTCCGCCCGCGCTGTTACGCCCAACATGCTTCTGATTCTCAATAGTAAAGTGCTCGGCGTCAAATCCGGCTTCTGCCGTATTTTATTGCGAGGCTCAAACGTGCTTCTCAGAAACCCGTATTGCAGCGCGGTTGCATCCTCTCCCCTGCTGTACAATGCAGAAGCATCCTCCGGCGAGCAAAACAAAGCTTCCCGCACCTCCTCCGCCCACGCGGTTTGCCTGCCCACTTCCGCTGCGCGCTTCCACCGGATATCTCCGGCCTCTACACACAATGCTGCCAAATATGCCAAGGAGCGCAAGTCCTTGTACGCAGCCGCATCTGCCAGAGCCTTCAGGCGAACAGGATTCAGCAAGCGGCTGTATTTCATCATCCAGCAGGCCATCTGGTCATACAAGCGCGGCTCGTAGCGGCAGAAAGCGGCAGAAAACAGCACAAGCGCCTCCGGGTCGAGCACCCGCCCGGTATTCTGCCCCTCCGCATACCCCGCTACACCCAACGCGCACCATTGCCGCCAGAGCATGCGCAGCACGGCCTCGCAAAAATCTCTCTTATAATTGTTTACTGACATCGGGCCACCCGGATTGATTAAGCATTTCTTTGATAATGAAGCGGAAGCCCTCGGAGACGTCCTGCTCCATACACCATCGCGCCGCGCGGAGTATCTCCTCTTCTGTAGGACAGAGCGCTTTCAGGTCGGAGATGTGGTAGCCGCCTCGATCCGCAGAGGCAAAGGTCTTAAAATAAATCTGATCTTCGCGGCCGATGTAGTGTACCGTCAATTTCTCGCCTATGCAGACGCGCTGCAAACGCTCCGTGAACCCCGGCGGAAGCCCCATGGTGAACTGAGAGGCCGGGCCATTGTTCAACCAATCTTCCGGCAGTAGCAGTATATCTGCCACTCTCTCCGCCGCGCGCACAAGATACTGCGGCAGCGGCTCGGCTGAGACCGGCACCCCACCGCGCATCAGCGCTACTATGTCGATATCCCGGGTCGTGCGATTCACCAAACGCATGGCAAGCAAAGCCGAGCCCCCGCATACAATCAACTCGATATGAGGCGAGTCCGACAATACCAGCTGCTCATGCAGCAGCTGCAGCGCATAGTCCAACTTTTCTTTGTCAAAAATCTTCATATCGTTATTTCCGTTACTTTATAGCGGTTTTAGCAACACTTGTCAAGCGCTAATCCGAAAAATGCAGAAAAAGCAGAGCCGCTGCTTCCCTCTCAGGAAACAGCGGCTTGTGTAATGTAAGGATTCTCCCTTGGCTTTACTTGCGGCGGCGGCGTGCAGCCAGCCCTGCCAGAGCCAGCAGGCTCAGCGTGGCCGTGGTCGGCTCGGGGATGGGTGCAGTATTGGCTATGGTCTTTATGGCGGCAGCATCGAGCGCCGTTCCATGTACAATTTGGAACTGGGCTATAGAACCTGCAAAGTTATCTTGCGCCCCATTTGTAGAGCCTGCGCCAAAATAGATGCTGTTGCTATCTGCAGCCGGAGCCACATATTCCGCTCCCAATGTTATAGTATTCTTCAATTCTCCATTGACGAATACATCCAGAGAGTTATCCGCACCATCGTATGCAAGGGCAAGGTGATACCAAGTATTGGCACTTATCGTTACCGCAGTGCTAGAGTTATGGGTCTTTGTTTTCTGGGACAAACTTATTTGGCCGTCCATACAGTTAAAAGCTGTACCAGCGCCATTGCCTGAGCCAGAGCCGAAAATAAACAATTCACCGGTTACGCTAGAAAAATTGACATACGTCATTAACGTAAAAGCGTTAGTTGTGGCATTCGACCCCGTTTTGAAATCGAAGCCTTCAGGAGCTGTAATATAGTGATAATCACCATCGGTATACTTTACAGCAGTAGTTGGGGTTTGAGTAAAACCTTCGATGTCAATAGTGACTGTTTCAGTAGTGGGAGAACCACTGCTCGTAGCCTCATTGGGATTGAATGTCCAGACTTCGTAAGCTGAAGCTATCCCGGCGAGGACCATAAGAGCTAAAAGCGTCTTCTTCA
>JAZNTO010000144.1:0-2252 GCA_045591805.1 Akkermansia sp.
CCCAGCTGGGAGATTGGAATGCCGCCATACAGGTGTGGAGTGCTTTACGCAGTGCTCTGCCCCGGGAATCCGCCCATTTCCGAGAAGTGGAGGAGCAGATAGCTCATTGCCGCCGATATGGTGCCACCCTGCCGGAGGAGGTGGACACCGATGAGGGGGAGCACACTGAAGCCCCCGCACAATAAACAGAATGCTCACGATTTTTTGCTGAATATGTATCGCCGCTACAAACCCCGCCGCAAAAACGGCAGCGCAGTTTTGCCGCTCGCTGCCATAGGTCTCACCGCCGCCGCCTTGCTGATATGGGGACTTTTCGCTAAGGGGGAGGATATTATACGTTTTTTCAAGGGCGAGACTATCGTAGTGCACGATAACACGGAGGCAAATGACAACTTGGAGCGCCTGCTGGCAGATCTTGCCGGGGATAAGCCACGCCTGCTGGAACTGGCCGAGGATTCCAAAACGCGCTTGGGGTGGATAAAGAATGCGGAGACGCGTCGCTTGTTCCGCTGGTTCCTGATGAACCGCCTTATCGACAAAGGTCAATGGGAGGAGGCTGTGCGTATTTTGCCTGAGGTGGAGTCTCTGGCTCCTGTGGAGGGGCTGGATCGCCTGGCCGCGGCCGCATTGGCGCACGAGGATTACGAGCTCCAGCTGCGCCTGGATAGGCGGTTACAGGAAAATGCCATCAATATGCCCGGGGCTACGCATTTATTGCTGCGCTCTATCCGCCGCTCTGCCAACACATACATACGCATGCAGCGGAATGATGAGGCCGTGAAAGCAATATCCCGCTTGGAGATGGCTAGTGTGCTGGCGCGTTTGTCCGACCCGGTGCTGGCCGCTGAGGCGGCAGATTTGCAGCTGCTGCGAGCTGAGGTAAGCGGAGTGCGTGAGCATGCGCTGCAGATTGTGCGCAACATATTGGAGCACGCCAAGTGGCCGGCTTGTCCGGCTACGGCCAAGCTTATGTTGGAGGAGGTTTCCAATACCTTGCGCGACAACCCGAATCTTTCCAATCATGCGCTCAAAGAGGTGGAGGCTAAGCTGCTGCGCTGCCGCGATTCTATGTTGGAGTTCCCGGACAAGGAGCACAAACTGCCCCAGTGTTATACCATGTTGGGCGAGTTGCGCTTCCGCATGGGAAACTACGAGGGCTGCGCTCAGGCTCTTACCTTGGCCGGTGCGTTTGCAGAGGGCTATGGCGAGATGACTCCGGAGCTACAGTTGCGCCATTGCCGCTTGCGCTCGCGAGCCAACGAGGCGCGTGGTGCGGTGGCAGATGCCGTGAGCGATTGTCGCTACCTGCTGGAACACGAGAAAGAACCGGCCGAGATTTTCCGCTGCCTGAATTTCCTGGCCACGCATGCCGAAGGAGCAGAGCGTACGGAGTTGCTTACTCGCTGCTGGGATATGATGATTTCCACCCCGGCTCTGGTGAAGAACAGCCCGATGTCTCAGGCGGACGTTGCTGCGCAGTTGGCTGCATACTACAGCGAGCAAAAGGATTACACAAACGCTATCAAGTGGCTTGCCGAAAGGGTGAAGCTTGTCGAACAGAGTAACCCGGACATGACGGATGGTAAAGCTCTGCGCGCTCGCATGGAACTGGCTCTTGCCGAGCGCAAAACGGCCAGAAACGACTGGGGGGCGGTGATTCGCTTGCGCGATGTGGTGCGAGCTATTGAAGGCATGAGTGAGGAGGAGCGCAGTCGCCTGAATGAGGCGGATTCCGGGCTCTACCGAACGGCTGTTCGAGAGTTCTCCCGTACCTATCTGTTCACCGGCGACAGGGATTTAGCAAAGCAGGTTATCCGTAAAATCCGTGAGTCCTTGCCCGAAAAAGTGCGTTGATTCTGCATAACCATTTTTTTTACTCATGTCTTCTCTCCACAAAAAAAGCCTTATTGCTACGGCGGCTATCTTCTGCTGCCGTTTTACCGGGTTACTGCGCGAGGTGGTGTATACCGGGCTTTTTGGCGCTACAGGGGCACTGGATGCTTTCCTGACTGCTTTCCGTGTACCGAACATGCTGCGGGACATGTTTGCAGAGGGCGCTCTCTCCCAGAGTTTCACCAGTGTGATGAGCAAGGTGGAGAAGCAGGATGGCCCCGAGGCCGCCTGGAAGCTTGCCAATCAGGTTGTGGCTCAGCTGGTGTCGCTCATGGTGTGCATTGTGGCGGCGGGAGTGTTGCTTTCCGGGGTGTTCATGCAGTGGCTCTACCCGGAGCGAGCCACGTTGGTGTTGGTGG
>JAZNTO010000145.1:0-11516 GCA_045591805.1 Akkermansia sp.
TATATGCAAGTACCCCTCTACTATACACCACAATGACGTGGCGTCAAGCAAAAAGTACGAGGAACGAGGCTCAAAGGCTGATTTCGGCTCGCCTTTATCCGCCCTATTTTATCTGCGCCAAAGAACATTTACCCTCGACACGGCGTCGATTCTATGCTAGGCTGGCGGCATGAACACGCTTTCCCCGGAAGAACAGGCGCGAGTTGCCGCCACCCTGCGCCCACAGGAAGAGCTGCTGTGGGTTGGCAAACCGATTTCCGCAGCCGCCGCTGCGCCACAACCCACCGGTCTGTGGGCAAAACTGCGGAGTATATTCAGCACCGCAGCTCAGCCGGATACGGACTCCTGCACCCTTTACCTGCTCACAGCCAAACGCACCATCGTGCTGCCGGCCAGAGGAGATGTGCAGGAATGGCCGCTCATGCTCGGCATGATTCAGCATTTCCGCGAGCAAGCGGACGGCAGCGGGGATGTCATCTTCGACCACGATTACGACGAACACACCGAAACTCGCACACCTCGCGGATTCTTGCGAGTGGCAGAGGCAGACCGCGTGCGCATGCTTGTGAGCTCCGCTGCAGACGCCGCCTACAATGCCTCCCCTTGGTCCGTGTGACAACTCGCCACAATACTTTCGTCCCCAAGCGCTTTTGGCATTCTGTGTAAATTTTCAAGTACAACTTGAAAATTTACACAGAATGCCTCAAAACATTGACTGCGAGGCCACCAAATCGAACACGTCCAGATAAGAGCGCACCTGAATCTCCTGCACCTCACCAAGAGACTTACCCCCATACACAAGTTGGGGAGTCTCTGCGGACGGTACACTTTTGCAAAATTGGCGCAATCCGCGACACAGGGAAGGAGAATAGGTGGTGGTGGATTTTATTTCCACAGGGCACGGAATACGCCTATTATCCAACAACAAATCCACCTCATTTCCGCGAGTATCACGGAAGAAATAAAGATTCGGCGTACGCCCGGAATTAAAGCAAGCTTTGAGTGCCTCCACAACTACTAAATTCTCAAACACATTGCCCAAAAGTGGGTCGCGTGCCATCTGGGAAGCAGTTTCGATACCCAGCAAATGGGCAACAAGCCCCGGCTCGGTAAAGTATATTTTGGGAGACTTCGTAAGGCGCTTTCCCAAATTCTGATAATAAGGCTGTAGAGTAAAAAGAATGTAGGAGGCCGAGAGAACGGAGAGCCACTCTCGCAGCGTGGTGGAGCTAACCCCTACATCTCCGGCAAGCGAGGCGAGATTGACCTCCTGCCCAACCCGTGCCGCCAGCAAGCGCAGAAAAAGCACAAAGGCGTCCAAATTGCGGATATTGAGAATCTGCCGAACATCCCTCTCTACATAGGTACGAAAGTAAGAAGCATACGCATTTGTGAATGATACACCACTGGCATGCACGCGCGGCAAGCCACCTTTCACCAAATACTCGTCCCGCGACAGTTCAATACCGGCTCGCTGTAACTCATGCAGCGAGAGCGGTAGCAAATCCACCATACCCGAGCGCCCTGCTAGACTCTGCGTTACAAGAGATTGTACCTCCATTTGGCGGCTTCCGGTCAGAATGTACATTCCCGGGCTATCTACACGATCCACCACCCCCTGCAAGTAGCTGAGCAGCTCGGGAGTGTGCTGCACTTCATCAAAAATACAGGGGGCGGCGTGCTGCTGCAAAAACTGCCGAGGATCCTCCCGAAAGCGAGCCCGCTCATCCCAATCCTCCAGACTCACATAATCATACTCCGGGTACAAATAGCGAGCCAGCGTCGTCTTGCCGGATTGTCGCGGACCGCTTATCGTCACTACCGGGAACTCCTGCATCATGCGCTGCAGATGCCCGCTCACATCTCGCTCTATGTACCTTTGCTCCTTCACGAGCAACATGGTACCACATTCTGTGTAAATTTTCAAGTACAACTTGAAAATTTACACACTTTTATTTTATTTGCTGACTATCAGACATCTGCACTGCGCACAACAAATCCGACGGGGCATGACATACATACGGGTGGAGCAACAGGCATATTTGGGCTATAATGCCGCCAAGCATCATTGCTCGCCTCTCTGTATTCGCATGATATTGCTAATCTTACCATGACCACGAGCTTCCTCACACGCATCCTTGCCCCTGCGCTCCTGCTGCTGGCGCCTCTCAGCCCGGCGGCGGAGACACCGCACCCCTTCCACCGCACAGACCTCTACCCCGCTTGGTCGCGTATGACTCCCGAGCAAGCACTCGCAGACGTGCGAGCCGCCATTGCTCAGGCTCGCGAACGTCTCGAGGCTCTCGCCGCCGTCACCCCGGAGACCGCCAACTTCCACAACACCTTCCTGGCTTGGTACGAAGCGGGAGAAAACATGAAGCAGGCCATGAACTACGTCTACCACTTGCACATATCTTTGGGAGACAAAGACATGCAACACATGATGGACACGCTCATGCAGGAAACAACCACCTACAGCGCGGAGGGACTGCATGCCCCGCGCATCGTACAGGTGCTGCAAGCTGCCGCTGCTGCCCCTTGGGTACAGGAACTCAGCCCCGCCAAACAACGCTTCGTGCAACAAACACTCAACCGTATGCAGGACAGCGGGCTCTCCCTACCCGTAGAAAAGCAAATTCGCAAGGCTCAGCTTGAGCAAGAGCTCTCCCGCCTGGGATTCCGTTTCAGCCAATACGTCAAGATGGGACCGCAGCTCTGGGAACTCGTCATCACCGACCCCGCGGAGCTGGCCGGTATGCCCGAGAAGTGGATGCAGAACGCCGCCGCTGCAGCCCGGCAGCGCGGCATGGCCACACCGGAGCAGCCGGCCTGGCTCATCAACCTCACGACCTCCCCGGCCGAGGCCGTGCTGCGCTACTGTACCGTGGCTGAAACCCGCCGCAAATGCTGGCTGGGCACCACCGCTGCGGGAACACCCCGCGCGCTGGACACCGAGCCGCTCATCCACCGTATTCTGGAGCTGCGGCACGAGCTGGCCACCCTGCTGGGATACAAGAACTTCGCGGACAAAGAAGCCGCGCACCGCATGATGGGCAGCGGAGAGAAAGCGCTGGAGTTTGTGGACAACCTGCTGGCAGCCACCAAACCCGCATGGGATGCCTATGTAGCAGCAGAGTTGCAGCGCTACTCGCAGGCCTGCGGGCGGCAACTCACCGCCGTGGCACCCTGGGACACCGCCTACCTGAACCGCCACCTCCCGCCTGCACGCAGCGCATTCAATGCGAATGCCATTACCCCCTATCTGCAAGTAGAAAAAGTGATACCGGGCTTGCTGGACATGTGGGCGGGTCTGCTTTCCCTGCGCTTTGAAGAGCTGCCTACCGCCTGTCTGAAACCCGGCGAAACCTGCCCGGCCGGTCATGTGGAGGTGTGGTACCCGGGCGTACGCTGCTTCGCTGTAAAAGACGCCTCGTCCGGCACCCATCTGGGCAGCTTCTATATGGATCTCTACCCCCGCCCCGGCAAGCGAGGCCAGGCTTGGTGCATGCCCCTGCGGGACGGCACCCCGGCGGCAGATGGCAGCGTGGGCGAGCCGCATCTGGCCGCCCTCATGGCCAATCTGACGCCGCCCATCCCCGGGCGCCCCCACTTGCTGCACCACGGCGAGCTCTACATGCTGCACCACGAGTTCGGACACATGATGCACATGATGCTCGGCCATGGCGAGATTCGCCCGCACTGCACCGCCGAGGTGGAGCGCGACTTTGTGGAAATGCCCAGCCACCTGCAGGAAAGCTGGATATGGGAGCCGGAAGCTCTGGCTACCTTTACCGCGCATTACAAGACCGGCGAGCCCCTGCCCGCCCGGCTGGCACAACAGCTGGCAGCAAGCCGCGGCTCCAACCCCATCGAGATGCACATGCGCATGCTCCTTTGCAGCAAGCTCGACCTGGAGCTACACATGCACTGGCACGACAAATACAAAGGCCGCCCCATCGACGAAGTAGCAGCAGAAATCCTCGCCCCCTGGCTTTTCCCCTACACCGAGCAGCCCCCCACCGAGCTACGCACCCTCACCTACACCATGGCGGAGGGCTACGCCGCATGCCTCTACACCTACAAGTGGTGCGAGGTCATGGCTGCAGATGCCATGGGGCGATTCCGGGAAGAGGGTATCCTGAACCCCACAATCGGCACACACTACCGCCGCTGCATCCTGGAGCGCGGCAGCAGTGTGCCAGCCATGCAGCAGTTACGCGACTTCCTGGGGCGCGACCCGAAACCCGATGCCTTGCTCCGCCAATACTCCGCACGCTGAGCTCGCGCATCAGCAGCTCCGGGTCATCTCCACCAGCGTGCGGGAGAAGCCGGCCAGCTGCGCGGCCTCGTCCGAGCGCAGCCGGTTAATGTCCAGACCGCGGCGTCCCAGACGCCAGCGGTCCAAGGCATCGGCATCCTTAAATATGGCGTATAGCTGAGCCACACGCGCCGCCTGTTCGGGAAAATCGGCGGCTATAGCCTCCTGCCCCTTCGTATCCTCGCGGTCATGCCAGCGCATAATACAAGCCGCCTCCGACTTGTAAACCAACTCGGCATGCTCGCGGCAGAATGCCTCGTAAAAATCCGCGGCTCGTGCACCGTGCCCGGTGTCGCGGTTCTCATTCTCGCGGCGGGTATCGTGAAAAATAGCTGCATGTGCCAGCACCTCCTTTGCCGCCTCATCCCCGGGCAGCATTTTCTCCGCCAAAAGCAGGGCATACAGCAACACACGCTCGCAGTGCGAATACGCATGAATCACACTATCCGGCAGGCAGAAGGGCACCTCCCCGCACATGAACTCTGCCCAACGGCGAAATGGCTCCCGCACGGCAGGCGGAAACTGCCGCACCAGTTTCTGTGGCACTACTCGGCTTCTCATATGGCACTATCGTACCACATTTCCACTGCAAAGCAAGCAGATTTTTTTCTCAACGAAGCATCGAAATATCCACATCATAATGCACCGGTACATTATTCCGGGGCTCCAGAAACATAACCATGTACACGGGAGCATAGGTAATGCTGCCCTCTTTTCGCACGTTGTCATTGCACAGCACCAAGGCCTCCGGCAAAGAATAGTCCGGACATCTCAGAATATTGGCCAGAGCCCGATGCTGCGTATAATCCTTGCCGGATTTCACCTCAATAGGCAATACATTCCCATGCAATTCTATGACAAAATCCAGCTCTCCGCGTTTCTTGCTGTTGTAATAGTAAGGGGCTATACCATGAGCAACCAGCTCTTGTGCCACCGCATTCTCATACACTGAGCCGAAGTTGATATTTCTGTCACCCATCAGCACCCGCAGTTGTATATCCTCCGCATATTGGCAGGCCAGAAGCCCCACATCATTCTGGAACAATTTGAAAAGATTCCGAGAACGCGCCAGCAACAATGGTACCTTGGGCTCTTCCACATTGTACACCGGCAGAGCGACACCCGCATTTTTCAGCCACAGAAAATCGTCCCGGAGGCGCTCAAATTTGGCATTCTTGTTCAGCCTTTTCAGGATAAAGCGCTTGTTGGCGGCATTCAGCTCCGGCGGTATCAGGTCAAATATCTCGCGTATATTCAACTTGTGCGCCGGGTCATACTGTGCAATATCGCGCTTATATAGGTTGATGATATCCTTCTGCATCTCCACCACCCGGCTTAGGTCGCGCGTCTCTATGTATTGTTCAACAACAGCCGGCATACCGCCCACCACCAGATACAAACGGAATAAATCCATCATTTTGCTATGCACAAAATCATCCGCCGGCTTGCGATTTTCCCAGGCCTCACGCAGACCGTTCACAACATTCTCCGAAATACCCAAAGCACAAATAAATTCCTCGAAATCTAGCGGATGCATCTCTCGAACTCCCATGTACCCTACCGGTTCCGAACGCAAATCTCGCAGCTCCACACCAAGCAGAGATCCACTCAGAATATAACGATACGAACCTTCATCCACCAGAAATTTGATAGCCGTCACAATCTCCGGACACAGCTGCACCTCATCAAAGAAAATCAGAGTTTTACCCTTTATCAACCTCACGCCTCGCATCACAGAAAGGCGCTCCAGTATCTCACGGCTGTCTTTTGCAGTGCGAAACACTTGTATCGCCTCCGGATTATTCACAAAATTTATCTCTACGAAGCTCTTGTATCTTTTGCCAAACTCACGAATAGAAAACGATTTTCCTGTCTGGCGGGCGCCCGTTACCAGCAGCGCCTTTTTCGTTGTCTCATAAAAACGCTTCAAATAATTGTCTATCTTACGTTTAAGCATAGCCTCATCTTTTATTCCGACGCCATATTAGCGCATTTTTGCCGTTTTTCCAAGAAAAAAATGAGCTTTTTTGCCGTTTTTCCAAGAAAAAAATGAACTTTTTTTGCCGTTTTTCCAAGAAATCGGACACCCGGAAGCCCCATCACAAGTTAGAATCTCCTTGACAAATCCCCCGGCATAGGGCAGAATGCAGCGCGCGCCACGAATCTGCAAATAAAAACTGTCCACATAGCCATGCCGAACACCAACAAACAATCTGCGAAAGAACTGTACGATGCGCTGATGGCATGCAGCTATGTACGCACAAGCCAACTGCTGGGGGCGGGAGTCTCACCGAATACTCGTGTGAGAGGCTTCGACGATGCCTACCCGGGGCGCCCCGGTCAAAAACTCCCCCGCACTAACTTGGTGCCGCTGAACTTTGCGGCTTTCTGGCGGGCGAAAAAGAGCCGGATTAAACTCCTGCGCCGCCTGCTGGAGGCCGGGGCAGATGTACACAGCGCAGATTCTCAAGGCTATACTCCCTTGCACGATAGTGTATACGACAACGAGCCGGAGCCGGTACAGCTTCTGCTGGAAGCCGGCGCGGATGCGAACGCCGCCACGGCACAGGGCTTCACCCCGCTGCATCTGGCTGCGCTGGACAATGCCGACAAAGTAGCAGAGCTTCTGCTCACCCACGGCAGCAGGGTAAACACCGCCGCAAACGATGGCGAAACTCCGCTGGCCTTTGCCGCCATGACCGGCAACGCCGACTTGGTGCGCACACTGCTGCGCGCCGGTGCAAATGCCAACACCGCAGAGACAGACGGCATGACACCCCTGCTCCGCGCCGCCTACTACGGCGACTCCGCAGAGGTGCTGCAACTTCTGGCGGAAGCCGGGGCAAACCTGCACGCCACCACGCAAGACTCCGGCGCAGGTGCCTTGCACTACGCCGCTCCGGGTGGTCGGGAGGCAAATCTCCGCGCTCTGTTGGCGCTGGGAGCAGACGTGAATGCCAGGGACAAGCTCGGCGCCACAGCCCTACTGCGAGCCGTTGCCATGCGCCAAAGCGCTTGCGTACAGCTGCTGCTGGAAGCCGGTGCGACAACGGATTTCAACGGCGACAACGGAAAGAAGTTTTGCGACCTCGCTCTGGCCGGCAAGGAGCCGAGCATCATTGCCGCTGCAGAAAAAGCATGCCCGGATACTTTCCGCGCCGTACGCAGTGCCCACGAAAGAGCCACCCGCCGCCGCAAGCTGATTCGCGACATCCTTCTCTACGCACTGGGTGGCGCTATCGCCTATTTCTTTCTGTAAATCAGCCCTATACACCATCATGTTCTCCCTTCTTTTTCTCTGCACGGGCAACTCCTGCCGCAGCCAGATGGCAGAGGCATTCGCCCGCATGCATGCACCGCAAGGGGTGCACATATACTCTGCCGGAGTGGAAAAACACGGGCTCAACCCACGCATGCTCACCGTCATGGCCGAAGCCGGTGTGGACATGAGCAGCCACTACAGCAAAACTACGGATGAACTGCCTCTGCAGGATTGGCAGCTCGTCATCACTGTGTGCGACAATGCCGCGCAGCGCTGCCCCTGCTTCCCCGGCACCACCATGCACCACATGCCTTTCGACGACCCGCCCGCCCTCACTCGCGGCATGGACGATACAGCAGCACTCCCCATCTACCGGCGCGTGCGCGATGAGATTCATGCAGCCGTGGCCGAGCTTATGCGCACCCCTTTACACTGAGAGTCCGTAATCTTCGCTCGCATCTCAGCACCTCCAAATTCTTATTCCAAGCCCTCAATTCGGCATCCGGAATTCGTACTTTACTCCCCGGCGCGCTTGTGGTATAATCTGCGGCGTACCATGGCATTCACACACCTACACGTTCACACCGAATACTCGCTGCTGGATGGGATGATTCACACGAAGGATCTCATCAAGCGCTGTGCCGAGCTGGGCATGAGCTCCGTAGCCATAACCGACCACGGCAACGTGTTCGCGGCCATTGAGTTCATGGTGAACGTGAAGAAGCACAACAAGGAGATACTGGCCTGGAACAAGGAGCACCCGGAGGAGAAAAAGCCGGTATTCAAGCCGATTCTGGGCTGCGAAATCTACCTCTCCCCCACTCCGTTGGATGTTAAGAAGCAAATACCCGGGCGCAAGAAATACACGCACCTGGTACTGCTGTGCGAGAACAACCTCGGCTGGGCCAACCTCATCAAAATCGTCTCCCGCGGGCACCTGGAAGGCTTTTACCACAAACCGCGCGTGGATATGGCCACGCTGCGGGAATTCAGCCGCGGGCTCATCTGTCTGACGGGCTGTATCTCCGGCCCCATGCAGGAGTGGATATTGCAAGACCAGCCGGAAAAAGCCGAGGAGGTGCTGCTGGAGCTTATCGACATCTACGGCAGAGAAAACCTGTTTGTGGAGCTGCAGGACCACGAGCTGGAGGAAGAACGCCGCTGCACCCCCGAGCTGGTGCGCTTGGCTCGCAAGCACGATGTCGGGCTTGTTGTCACCAACGATGCTCACTTCCTGAAGGAAAGCGACCACGATGCGCACGACATCCTCATCTGCGTGGGTACCGGCAATAAGCGCATGGACGGCAAGCGCATGCGTTACCCCCGCAGCGTGTACTTCAAGAGCGAGGAGGAAATGCGCGAACTCTTCCCCGAATACCCGGACGCCTACGAGAATACCAACGTCATCGCCGAGCGCTGCAACACTTCCATTAAGCTGGATTCCACCTCCACCGAGCGATACCCGGAGTTCGCACCCGAAGACGGTTCCACCCGCGAAGAATACCTGCGCAAAATATGCTACAAGGGGCTGGAAGAGCGCTACGGCAAGGAGCGCGCGGAAAACGACAAGGAGCTGCGCGAACGCCTGGACTACGAGCTGAGTATCATCAACATGCTGCGCTTCCCCAGCTACTTCCTCATCACGGCAGACTTCATCAACTGGGCCAAAGACCACGACATTCCCGTGGGTCCCGGGCGTGGCTCGGCCGCCGGCTCGCTGGTGGCCTACTGCATGAAGATTACCAACATCGACCCCTACGCCTTCTCCCTCATTTTCGAGCGATTCCTCAACCCCGAGCGTGTGAGCCCGCCGGATATCGATATCGACTTCTGCCAGACCCGCCGCCCGGAGGTGATTGAATATGTGCGCCAAAAATACGGCGAGCGAGCCGTAACCCACATCATCACCTATGGCACCATGGGCGCTAAATCTGTGATAAAGGACGTGGCACGCGTGCTCGACCTGAGCTATGCCGACAGCGACCGCATAGCCAAGCAGATAGAAAGCGGCCCGGGCGTGACGCTCAAAAAAAGCTACGATGCGAACGAAGACCTGCGCAACCTGCTGCAAGACCCCACCTATGCCGAAGTGTGGGACTACGCCCTTAAGCTGGAGGGCACCGTGCGCAACGTAGGCATGCACGCCGCCGGCGTGGTGATTGGCGACCGCGCGCTGGACGACTACGTGGCGCTCACGCGAGATGACCTAAGCAACCCGCAGGGCGAAGTGGTGGCGCAGTGCGATATGGGCGCCATCTACAACGCCGGCCTGCACAAGATGGACTTCCTGGGGCTCAAAACCCTCACCGTGATGAAGGATGCGGAGCGCTACGTGCGCTGGCGCGTACCGGATTTCCGCTACGATGCTGTGGATATTCAGGACAAAGAGACCTTTGCCCTGCTCAACCGAGGCGACACCATGGGCGTGTTCCAGCTGGAATCCGGTGGTATGGTGGACACCTGCCGCCGCTACGGCATAGACAACATCGAAGATATCATCGCGCTGCTGGCTCTCTACCGCCCCGGCGCCATGCAGTTCATGGACGATATGATTGCCGTGAAAAAAGGCCTCAAGCAAGCGGAGTACGAGCACCCGCTGCTCGAAACGGTGTCCGGCCTGACCTACGGCGTCATGATTTACCAAGAGCAGGTGCAGGCAGCTGCCAAGCTGCTGGCCGGCTACACACTGGGCGGCGCCGACCTTCTGCGACGAGCCATGGGCCACAAGGACATGCAGGAAATGGCCGAACAGCGTCGCCGCTTCGTGAAAGGGTGCTGGGATGTCAACCAAATAGATGAGAAAACCGCCAACGCCATCTTCGACAAAATTCAGAAGTTCGCCGGCTACGGCTTCAACAAGTCCCACTCCGCTTGCTACGGCCATATCTCGTACTGGACCGCCTACCTCAAGGCTCACTACCCGGTGGAGTTCCTCTGCGGACTCATGTCCAACGAATCCACCAACGAGAAGATTGGCGTCTTCATCCAAGAGGCTGTCCGCCTGGGTATCGAGGTGCTCGGCCCATGCGTAAACCACTCTGCCGTAAAATTCCAGCCCGAGACCATGCCCAACGGCCACTTGGCCGTGCGCTTCGGGCTGGCCTCCATCAAGAGCATGAGCTCGGATACCGTGGAGGTTATCGTGCGAGAGCGCGAGGCGAACGGCCCCTACAAGAGCTTGGAGGATTTCTGCTACCGCATTCCCCCGCAAAGCGTACGCCGCAACCAGCTGGAAGTGCTGGTGCAGTGCGGCGCATTCGACTGGATGCAGGTGTGCCGTGCCCAGCTTTTCGAGACAATCGAGCAGTGCCTCAACGGAGCCGCCGGCGTACACAAGGATCGCTCTGTGGGGCAGATGTCTCTCTTTGCCATGGAGGACACAACCTCCTCCGCAGAGGAGCGCATCATCCTGCAGGAATGGCCCAAGGAAAAACGCCTGGACGACGAGAAATTCCTCACCGGAGCTTACTTCACCGGCAACCCGCTCGACAGCATGCGCGGTATCATCGATGCTCCCAAATACACCCGTATCGGCGCCCTGCCGGACATGACAAGCGACGAGATAAAAGGCCCGCACGAGATGGCCGGCATGCTACGCTCCGCCACCATCAAAGTGAGCAAGAACGGCCAGAAATTCGCCATCATCGCTGTGGAGGACTTCACCGGCAACACAGAAGCGTTGGTATGGGGAGACTCCTTCACCAAAGCCTCCGCCATAGAGGGGCTTCTGCAAGCGGGCAGCTTTGTGAAGTTCCGCGCCCGCATCTCGGAGGATGACAAGACCGGCGGCAAAAAGGTCCCGGCCAACGGGCTGGAGCTGCTGAGCCCCAACGCCGCCCGCCGGGGCAAAAGCAAGGAGCCCTCACACTACGAGATTGTGCTCAACACCGCACGCCACACCATGGCGGATTTGCAGCATATCAAGGGAATCCTGCT
>JAZNTO010000146.1:0-6722 GCA_045591805.1 Akkermansia sp.
ATAAGAGCAGATGTGGAATTTCGGGGGGTGAAGGATACGCAACAGCTTGCTGCGCTTATTCAGCAGGCTCAGGCAGACTACAGGCCGTTGCTCGCGCCGGAGCCGTTGTCGGGTGGGCATCCGCTGCTACCGCCCGGAGAATTGTTGTATGGGGCAGGGGTGGAGGTTCCCAACCGCCCAACTTTTGGGGAGTGGGTGTTTGCTGCTTCTCAGGTGTTGTTCTGTGTTTCGGTTGCTGTGGGGGCAGCGCTCTCCCCGCAAGAAACAAGTTTTATTGGCTGGCTCGCATGGTTTATGCTGGCTCTACTTGCTTTTTATATTGTGCGTGTTTTCCGAATCCGAGGGCGAGCAAAGCCTACACCCTATGCCATAGGCAGCAGTGGAGTGCATTCGCCCGCGGGAGATTGGGAGCCTTGTCCGCTTTCGTGTTGTTACCCCATAGGAAAAGAATTACACAAGGATGGTAGCGCTGTCCTTCTATTTTCCTCTTCTGTAGAATCGAAGTTTCTACCCGGCCTGCATGTCGCAGACTACGGGGAGACCGAGACCCTACTTATGAGCCTTTGGCTTCATTCTCAGTCAATACGCAGATGATCTTGCCGCAGATTTCAATGCGCAAACATATTCCGGGAGGAGTTGCTTTGTCTGTTGCCGCAAACGAGTCTATGGTGCGAGCCGGGGGAGCGTGTGTTATTTCCGACGGCGGCGCGCGGCCATGCCTGCTAGCGTCAGTATAGCCTGTGTGGTTCGGGAATGTTCTGGTGCACAAGGCAAAGCACGCTTCCCTGCCATTCAAAGTGATCTTGCGAGCCTACCCCACGTATTTGTATCCCCTCGTCCGTCAGCTCTCCCGGATAGAGATTCGTGCTTTCGGAAAGATCTAGTAGTTGATACGTGCCGGATCCCAGAGTAGCCAGCCCCTCAAAAGAGACTGTTCCGCTGCCATATTTCAGCATATCGGCCCCCTTCAGGCTCACGACCGCTTGGCTCAGATTCTGCTCGCTCAGCTCCAGCGTGGCAGAAAAAGTGCCGCCATAGCCCATAAAAAGGGAGGCTGTGTTGAGTGTGTTTGCCCCGGCGTAGTATGCGCTGCTACCGGAATTGAACGCGAGCCCCGCGTTCACTGTGCTAAGCATGCCGTTCAACATTTCCAGGCGGGCACCGGATTCGATGGTAGCGTTGTTTGTTTCGAGGCAAGCCGCCTCCTCGATACGCAGCGTTCCGGCATATAGCGTGACATCTGCCTGAAGTATGCTCATTCGGGAATCGAGCAATTCAATGGCGCTTATCGAATCATCAGCGATAACTCCGGCGTTTTAGGCTATCCGCCTGTTGAATGCGGCTGTTTGTTCCGGGTCGGGGATGATGTCCAGCAGCACGAAAGCGTTGTCCTCCAGAGAGTCGAGTACCTCGAAATCCGCCTCGCAGTGTATGGCGTAGTACTCTGCTCCCCACAGGCGGGCAATTTCTTTCATATCGTAGACCGGGGGTTGCACCAGCAGGCGCTGCAGCTCGTCCTCCATGCCGGGAGTGTAGGCTTGGCCGGCGCCCTCGTTGTTGAGCACGGCCACGACTCGGCGAGCCGGGGGCAGCTGCGGGAGCATGCTGGCGGCGGCGCAGTCCCGCAGCAGAGCGAGATCGCCGGTCAGGCAGCAGGCGTATTCGGCATCTGTGCTATTGGCCAGAAAGGCGGAGACTGTGCCGTCTGCCCCGCCGGTGCCGCTGTTGGCTCGTACGTAGTGGGTGGGCACTTGCGTCTGAGCGTAGTTGTTCCAGAGGCGCATGGTGGTGGCAGACCCCAGGCAGAGCACATCTGCGATGCCGGCTTGGTTCGAGAAGGTGCGCACCATGGCGGCCTCGCTTTCCGGGTAAGCAAGCAGGAGCTCCTCGATACGCCCGGCGTTGCGGCGGCTGAGCTGCAAGAGCCCCTCTGTGTCCCCCACATGTGGGACATCGCCAAGGGCTTTCATGACCTGTTCCAACTCACCCTCTACCACTGTACTCTTGCGGCACAGCCCGGAGAAGCCCGTGCGGGTAATGGAGAATACCTCCGTGCCCGGTAGCTCCTCCAGCTCACGCCAGAACGCGCAGGTGGGCACATCTCCCACGCGCAGAACATAGCGCGGGGCGCGGCGTGTCAACAGTGTGTCCGCACCGTGCAGCAACAGGGAGGCAAGCTCCTCGCGCAGGCCGCTGGCGGCCTCTGCCAGCACAGGTACACGCAGGGTGCGAGCTAGCCAGAGTGCCGCTTCTTGTTCCGCCGGATCCAGACCGCCCAGTATAAGAACCAAGCCCTCTACCGCGCGGAAACGCAGCATCTGCGACAGCGCCACCAGAGATGCGCGGAATCTCGGCGCCGGCGGGGCATCTGCTACCTCCAGGCCGCTGAAATCCCCGCCGCTGCGCGCGTCCTCCGCTAAGCGCAGGTTCAGGTGCACCGGAAAACCCTCTGCGCAGGTGGACACCATATCCGGTAGGTCGGACACAGAGCAGGGGAGCTGCACCTCCACCGTGGGGGCGTAGATGCCGAAAAGCCCTTCTGTTTCGATGTGGCCGGGGGCACCGGAGCCGCCGGCGTTTTCTTTGTCCTCCACCGTGATGACGATGAGCGGCCTGCGTTGGTAGTATGCCTCCACCACGGCGGGTGCCAGAGCTGTAGCAGCAGAGCCGCTGCCGGCCACCACGGCTACAGGGCGGGCGGTGGCTTGGATGCGCCCTAGGGCAAAGTAGGCTGCGGTGCGTTCATCCGCTTGGCTCCAGCGGTGCACCACGGGACATTGTGCCAATGTGGTGATCAGGGGAATGTTCAGCTCGCCGGGGCAGCAGACCCATTCTGCCACACCGGCCGTTGCACAGCATGAGATAAGACTTTTCATACAGATATTCAGTATGGTAGGGTTTCTTTTTTCCCCATATGGTGGGGCGTACGGGAGGTAAGAAAATCATACACCATGGCCACGCGAGCCGCCCGCTCTCGCAGCCAGGCGCGTACCTGTGCCGAGCGGGTTATGGCGAAACGCGGCGCGTTGAGCCCCTGCGCCTCGATATCCAGATGCCGCGCTATGGCTACGGCTCGCTCGGCGTGGCTCGCCTGGCTTACGATGATGAGGCGTTGTGCCCCGAAGATGCGGTTGGCTCGTACCACGGAATCGTAGGTGCAGATGCCGGCAAAATCGCACACGATGCGGTCCGCCGGCACTCCTAGCTCGATGAGCGATTTTCGCATGTCGCGCGGCTCGTTGTAGTTCATGGCGCGGTTGTCGCCGGAGACGATGATGCAGCGCACGCGCCCGCTTCGCCAGAGCTCGGCCGCAGCCTCCATGCGCTTTACAAAGAAATAGTTGCGGTGCCCGCGGCGCAGGTATTTGGAGCAGCCCAGCACCAGCCCCACAGAGTCCGCCGCGCAATCCTCCGCCCGGTCGTGGCATTGCCCGTTTGCCAGCGCGTGTATCCACAGCTCCGCCACTGCTATGCACAGCACCCCCGCAAGCAGAACGCCGCAGCAGCACATCAGCAGACGGCGTATCCACAGGCGCAAGCGCGGGGGCAGAGCAGGTATCTTCATGCGCGGCGGCTTCAGGATATGGAGATGACCTGTATGCGGGTTGTCATGCTATGCGTTTCCCCGCAGCGCAGCACCAGATTTTCGGCAGGCACGGCGGCTGTCTCCACCGCCAGGAAGCCGTGTGCGGCCTCTGCCCCCAAATCTCCCATACCTGCGGCAAGCTCCTGCCCGGGGTTCCACACCACAGCGGAGCCGGAGCCTGCGCGGCAGATGCGGATGCTACGCTCCCAAGCGGGGTCGTGTATGGTGATTTCCTGCTCCTCGGGTACAGGGTGGTAGATGCGGTCTATGTGCCCGGCCGGTATGAGCGGGTCTTCGCAGTGCGGCACGGCGTCCGCTGCATATTCCGTGTAGGCGCACTCCTCCAGCCCGGTGATAGCCACCGTCTCGTAGTCGCTCACGGCAAAATACGTGTGCATGGCAGCGGAGAACGGCATGGTGCGCTGCACATCCAGTGTGAGCAGGGTAAGCATAAGCTCTTCGCCTAGCTCGATGATGACGGCTCCGCTCGGCATCAGCTCTTTCTCCGGCGGCAGTGCCAAGATGATTTTCACCGTACCGTCCTCCAACTCCTCCGTGGAAGCATGCTGCCAAGTGGAGATGCGTGCCACGCCGTGAGCCGGCAGGGCGGCATCCTCCGTATTCTTGCCGAACCACGGCCAGCAAAGCGGTATACCACCGCGCAGTGCTTTACCCTGTTGGAATACGGCATTGGGGCTCATAAAGATGACCGGCATATGCCCGGAGGGAGTCCACTGCAGCACTTGTGCTCCGTATAGGGAAATCTCCGCCTTGCACAGTTCGGTGCTAATGCGCAGAATGGGAAAATCGCGTCCGTAGGGGTATTCCGTGGTTACCATAAAGCTCTTCTGTGTGTTGCACACATCCTACCAGATTGTCCCCACCATGTCCAGCAAAATATAGAAATCTCCCACGGGAGGGGAGACGAATACGGAAATGGTGCCTATCACTCGTGTGTGGGGGCTCCGTACTTTTCCGTACTTTCCCGTACTTTGTGCGTGGAGATAGTTTTTTTCTTTCCGAATTTTATTTTGTAAACGCTTGTTGTTCTTATTGATAGAGGGAGGAGACGATTTTTTGCGAATCGCATATACAATGCGATTACATTCAAAAGATTGATATTTCAATGTTTTTCATATGCACAGGTTGCTCTAAATGCCTTCTTTCCTACAAAATCGGCAGAATATTACGCATTCTTTTTTAGTGCTTTAGATATTTTTTGCTTGTAATCGCATTGTATATGCGATACACTACACGCGTCCCATGGAGGTGCGAAGTGTAGATAAATGCCCCCCGATGGAAGCTCTCAAAATCTTACAAATACTTACAGAACAATGAATAAGTTATACACAATGATTGCTTTGCCGGCAGTCGGTGTGGTGCTGGCGGAAGGCTATAGCGACAATTTTACGGAGACCAATGGTGCGGCGTTGCAGGTGGAGTCCGGGCAGACAATTCGTGTTTCCGGCGCTACTTTCGAGAACAATGTGGCGCTAGGAAAGGGCGGGGCTATCTATGTGGAGGGTGGCGGTATACTGCAAATGCACGGTGCGATGCGCTTTTCCGAGAATTATGAATCCGAGGTGCTGGAGGAGGGGGCGCCCAAAGGCTGGGGGGTGGCCGGCGATGTGTACTTGGAGAGTGGCGCAACACTAGCCGCCGGGGGAGCCACTGCGAATCAGATTTACGTTTCAACCGCTGCAGATGTCGTGTTCTCTATGCGTGCGCTGGAATCCACGTTCACCCTGAGCAGTGCTACCATTACATCTGCCGGACTTTCCGGCACATTTGGAGGTGTGGATATTGTGGTTGACTCATATAAGTATGGGGAGGGCGAGCGCACTGCAAACTTGCAAAATATCACGCTGGAGGGGTCGATGATTTTTTGTAATTCCTATGTTTCTGTAGTTGCCTCCGGTATTTCGCTGGATGCCACAAGTACACTTACCGGATCCGTAGTGTTGAGCGGCAGCAATGCGTTGACTCTTTCCGGTATCAGGAGTAATCAGCTTCACCGCTCTACTCTGGCAGATGGGGCAGTGCTACATCTGGAACTCTCCGAAGATATGATGCTTACGGATGGTGAACAAGCGGTCGCCATCTCGCTTGTCGGACTCAAAGTGGCAGATGGGGCAGAGGTCGCATTTGCCGCCTCCCTGGGCGACACTCAATTTGCCGTCACGGGGTATACAGTCACAGATTCCGGCGTAGTTGTCTCAGTTACCTCCATACCCGAACCCGCTACGTCTACGCTCTCACTACTGGCTCTCGCTGCTTTGGCTGTCCGCCGTCGCAGGGTGTGATGATTCTTTTGCTTCTCCGGCCTTGCTCAATGATTTCTTTCGGATTCAGAGAGTAAGGCCGTTTCCCTTTTCTTACAAGTCAAATAGAAATTTTCTAACTTTTACTCCGTATGTACACAATCACTGTTACGACTCTCACCGACTCCGGCTTCGGCTCTCTCCGCGAGGCTATCGCCCTCGCCAATTCTTACACAGGAAGCGATTCCATCGAGATTATTTTCGATGAAACCTGCGCCGGAAATAATATCGATGTTGCTTCGGAACTACCATCTATAAACAAGGCATGTTCTCTTATCGCTCCAACAGAGGGGGTGCTTCTTCTAAATAATGGTCTGATTGTATCCGTGAATCTCCATTTGGAAAATGTTACTCTTCCCTCTATGGTTATCAATCGCGCTGTAGCTGTTACCGGCAGCGGCAATGTGTTCACGGGAAGCGGGGAAGTCATACGTCTTGCGGAATCCTCGGTGGATATGAGCAACTTCAAAGCAACGGCAACGCAGGAAGATGCCTATATCAGCATAAGGGATTACTGGGTAGATTCCGGGAATGTGGTGCACTACAGTAAATTGGGCGAGGGCTTGGACACTTACCGCATGGAAACCGGTATACAAATAGAAAACGGAGCCGTTGTTTATCTGGACAGAGGCACTGTTCTTGATTCATCCGCCGGGGACTGCGGAGTCGATGTTCTGAGTGGCGGCACGTTTGTGGCAGAGGGCGCGGAGTTGGTATTTACAGGCTATGGCACTTGGAATAACAGTAATAATTTATCGGGCTTGACAGTACGAGAAGGCGGCAAAGCAGAGCTGACAGATTGCCGCATGGTAGGT
>JAZNTO010000147.1:0-13013 GCA_045591805.1 Akkermansia sp.
TGTCAAGGTGTTGCTCTACCAACTGAGCTACCTCCGCATGGGAGAAATGGGCAGGGATGGATTCGAACCATCGAAATCGTACGATAGCAGATTTACAGTCTGCCCCCTTTGACCGCTCGGGAACCTACCCATTTGCAGGCTGTGTGATACAGCGTGCGGGGGGATGATACACGATTTTTCGGCGCATTGCAAGCCTTTTTTTACATTTTTTTAATTTTTTTGCAATTTTTGTTCGTTGTGGTAGTTGCGTATGGCGGGGATGAGGAACGCAATGCCAAGAGCAATAATGCCGAAGGAGAGGGCTTGGCCTTGTGTGATACCGTGCCAGACGTTGGCGTCCGGCTCTTTGAAGCACTCGCAGGTGATACGAGCTGCGGAGTAAAGGAAGCAGAAGAGGGCAGCAAAGATGCCGGCCGGAGCCTTGCGCCAGCAGAGGCGCACGGAGATGAGGATGATGAAGAGCAGGAGACCCTCGCCCAAGGCTTCGAAGAGCTGGGAGGGGTAGCGCGGGTTGAGGAATTGCCCCAGAGCTTCGCTTGCGGCGGGGTGCTCGCGGCAGAGGCGCAGCAGGGTATCCCAGAAGTGCTCTGTGGGGCGGCCGTCTGCCCCGAGCTGCATAAACTGCTCGATGGGGGCGCCAAGCGCGTGGTCTATGGCGACTCGTGCTTGTATTTGGGTATGGGCGGGCAGGGTGCCCAGCTCTTGGGGGAATTTCATGGCTAGGGGGTTGGCGGCGGAGCAGATGCGGCCGTAGAGCTCGCCGTTTATGAAGTTTGCCACGCGGCCGAAGAAGAGGCCGATGGTGCAGACGATGGCGAGGCCATCTGTCACGGCCGGGATGGAGAGTTTGTTCTTGCGCGCGTACCAAATGGCTACCAGCAGCACGCCCAGAATACCGCCGTGCGAGGCCATGCCCCCCTCCCATACACGGCATACCCACCAGGGGTCTTGCATCAGGCCGTGCAGCCCTTGCTCCGGCAGCCAGTAGAAGAAGAACTCGCCGAGCCTGCCGCCCAGCAGCACACCGAGCAGGCATACCCAGGTGATGAAGTCGCTGAGCTTCTCGGGCTCCACGCAGTAGAGGCGGCGCTTGGAGAGCTGCAGCAGCACGAGGTAGCCGAGCACGAAGCCGGCTATGTAGGCCAGCCCGTACCAGCGCACGGCGAGCGGGGTGCCGGGTATGGCCAGAATGACGGGGTCCAGGTTGTGTATATAGGTGGCGAGTGCGTTCATGTTGACAGGCTTGCTTATAGCACAAGCGGGGGGGGGCTCACAAGCTCAAATGCCTGTTTATGCCTCAGAAAGTCGTGTGTGTTACGCCGGAGCGGGACATTCTGCTAAAAAAAACGCGTCAGATAGAAGTTTGTACTCGCCAAACGGGGAGATTTTGTGTATAAGTATAGCGTACATCTGAATTTTTATTATGAAAAACATTTTTCTGTCTACTGTGGCGGCCGTTTTCTGCGGAGCTCTTTCTGTGTCTGCACTGGATGCGGCGAAAGTGGAAGTTTCTCTGGGTAAGGGACTTACCAGGCTGGATATTGAGCCGATATCTGCCCCTGGCGGCGCTACCATATCTTTGGCCGGCAAGAAGGATAAGTCGAAGTCTACCAAGTTGTCATGGCAGGTTATCAACGTGCCTGTGGATGTTCGCGCCGGGAAACTGAAGGCCGGGGAACCGGATTTTGTGCCGGCTATCACCTTCACGGTGCATGTGTTGATGGAGGCGAAAGTGCCCGGAGTAAAGGGGAGTAAGGCGCTGCTGAGCAAGACGCTGACATACCATGATATCCCTGTGGGCAGTGTTCAGGGTGGCGTGGGTACAGATATGTGTGTGAGCGTGCTGCTCTCCCCGCGTAGTGTATCGAAGCTGACGGTGGACAAGACCGGGCGCTTGGGTAAGGTGCTGGCCGTGGCTGTGGAGGCTGCGGACCATACCGGTGCAAACTGCTTCAGCAGCTCGAGCAAGGAAAGCAACAATGTGGTGTTCGATGCAACGCTGGGGGTGAATGGTAAGTGGTGGGCTACAAAGAAGGTGGGTGATGCCGGCGCAGAGCTGCTGGCTGTGAACGAGACTCCTTTTGCCTACTGGATGCCCCCCACCTCCCCCCGTGTGACAACGGAGGCAGCTGTTGGCACGGCGCCGACCGGCCCGTCCACCTACACTCCCACTCTGCCGGAGGACGAGGCAACGGAGACGACTCCTACCGGTGGTACCGGGACGCCTACTGCTACTGACACAGAAGAGGATGGTGCGGATTCCACGGCTACGGAGCAGGGAAGCTCCCGCGGCAAGACTCGCACTCGCGGCAAGAGCCGCCGCTCCCGCAACTGATAGATAGACGCTTTTTAACTTATTACTTATCTCTATGGCTGAATACAAGACAACAGTCGCCCTGGAGGTTGGCGCGCAGAGCGTAACCATGGGCGTATTTACTCCTGCCGGCAAGGGCTATGCGCTCTCGCGTTATGCCCGCAGGGAGATCGTGCTCGACCCGGTAGAGGAGGGCATGCGCATGGACTACGTGAGCAGTACCATTGCCGAGCTGGTGACGGAGTTGAAGGTGAAAGGAAGCGAAGTTCGCAATGTTGTTTCCGGACAACAGGTGTTCATGCGCATTATTAAGCTCATCGAGCTGGAGGATACCGACATCGAAGAGCAGGTGCGCAACGAGGCGCAGCAGCATATCCCGTTCCCGCCGGACGATATCATCTTGGACTACCAAGAGCTGCCGGATAGCGGCACCGGGGAGAAGGAGGTGCTTCTGGTGGCTATCAAGAAGGATGTGTTGGATGAGCTCAACGGTCAGGTGGAGGGCAGCGGCCTGAAGACCCTGAGCGTGGACTGCTCCATTACCTCCCTGTACAATGCTTTCCGCGTGAACTATGCGGAGGAAGAGGAATCTGTGATGATTCTGGACATTGGTGCCAAGACCACGGATATCATCTTTGCCGAGGGCGGGCGCTTCTTTACCCGCTCAGTGACAGCAGCCGGTGCCTTTATCACCAATAGTATTGCCCGCGAGTTCCAGATTGGCTTCCGCGAGGCAGAGAAGCTTAAGCTGGAGTCCGGCATGGTGTCGCTGGGCAACGGGTTTACCGACAATTTGCCGGAGAACGAGGCTGCGCTGGCCACAATCATTCGCAATGCCATGGGGCGCCTCAGCTCGGAGGTGCAGCGTACCATCAACCACTACCGCGCACAGTACAAAGGCAGCGCCCCCACCAAAGCATACATTTGCGGTGGCGGTGCCCGCATGCCGTATGCTGTAGAGTTCTTGCAGAGTGCTCTGAATATCCCGGTGGAGTACCTCAACCCGCTGGGCGCCTTCTCTATAGGCAGCAAGGTGGATGAAGAGGCTCTGGGAATGGATGCCCTGTGCTTGGGACCTGTGGCAGGCGCCGCGGTGACCGGAGCCGGCGTGGGCGAGTTCAGCATAGATCTGGTGCCCACCAGTGTGGGCAAGGAGCGAGCTGAGCTGGAGATGCTGCCTAAGGTTATAACGGGCGGTGTAGTGGCACTGGCCGGTGCTGCTCTGTTTGCCTGGGCGGCGAACAGCGCTGCAGGTGATGCCGAGAAGATGCTCACCCAGGCGCGTCCTGCTGTGGAGCAGCTCGAAAGTGTGAATGGCAGCATAGAGTCCTCCATTCGCCGCTACGAGACGGCCGCCAAGGAGCTCAACGGCCTTATGGCCGAGTATAAGATGCGCACCGCTTACTCCGAAGTTATAAAGCAGCTCTCGGAGCGCAGCGCCTCTGTGAAGTACTGGTTTACCGAATTTGTGCCGCTTATCAACTACGATGTCGCCGGTACGGATCTTACCGGCTCTACGGAGCCCAAAGGCACACGCCTTATCAACCCCGGCAGCAGCCGCAACCCGAACAGTTCTGCCATCAATCAGGCGCCGGAGGCAGTGGATCCCAAGCTGCGAGGCAAAGCTCCCAAGGTGACGGCCATTTGTATGACCGGCTATACGGTGAGACCGGAGGTGGATGACCCCAGCATGCCGCAGCGCCAGGCTATATACGACCTAGTGGCCAAGAACTTCGATGAGCGCAGCTCGGACTCTCTCTTTGCGTTCCGCACTGCGGAGACGGAGAAAAACATGAACCACTACTATCTGTTTATCGACACAAAGGCCGGCGGCAGCAAGGTAAAGGTGCCGGAGTATGCAGATAAGTTCATGCTTGTGATGCCGCTGAAGTCCCCCATCGATATACCCGAACTCGGCACGGGCAAGTAATACGTAAACCTTTCAAAAGTTACTCAGATATGAATATTCTCGAAAATAAGCGAGTTTTCGGCCTTTCGGTAGTGTTCGCGCTGGCATTTGGTGGTCTGGCATACTATGGGTTTGACCGCCTGTCTGCGTACGAGGCTGCCAAAACGGAGCTGGATGATATTAACACCCGGGTGCAGGACTACGAAGCCTCGGAGTATCCCCCCACCCCGGCCACGCGAAAGGCGGTGACCGCAGCTTCCAAAAAGATGGTAGAAACGCTCAATGGCGTCAAGGCGGATTTCGCGACTTACGCCGACAGGTGCATAGGCGATGGCAAGACTATCACTTCCGTTGATTTCCAGAACCAAGTGCGTACCGCTATAGATGAGCTGGGACGTAAGGCCGCTGCCCGGGGCTGTAAGCTCTCCGGCTCTGCTCAGGATTTGGGCATGGCGCAGTTCAAGAATGCTGCTGCCACGGCAGAAGAAGTACCCTACCGCAGCTTCCAGCTGAAGGCCGCCAAGCGAGTGGCCGAAATTGTGGTGGACGCCGGTGCTCCGGAGCTGGAGAAATTGTACTGTGCCGCACTGCCTGACCCGAAGGTGCGCAAGAAGGGCAGCTATTTCCCGCTCTCGCTGGAAGTGGCGTTCAAAGCTAAGCGCAGCGAGGCGGAGCAGGCCGGCAAGGCTCCTGTGAGTGTTCTGCCCGGTGTGCTCAATAGCTTGGCTGCGGACAAGGACTTCTTCTTCAAAGTAACAGGTCTTTGGGTAGCCTCGGCAGATTCGAGTATCCCCGGGGTGGATCCTTACCGCGACCCGAGTGGGGATGCCACGCAGGGGGACGACATCTCTGCCTCCGGCAGCGAGGAGTCGCAGGCGCCCGAGGCTCGCACTATCGCCACCCGCAAGACCGGCTCTCCGGATGAGATGGTGAACGTGTATGTAAACTTGCAGGTTCTCTACTTCAACCCCAACACGAGCAAGAAGTAATACTATTTTAACCACCTATAAACTCTATTCTATATGGCCGAACAGACAAACATCGCCAAGGGGGCTCTCATAACCGGTATTTTACTGGGGGTGGCCGCCGGCGCTTACGGTGTGTACACGATGACCGGCTGCAAGACTGACCGCCCGCAAACCGACCTGAATACGGAAGGTACCAAGGCGGCTGCTGCACTGGAATTGGTGGCCGACGAGGCCGTGGCAACCCGTAAAAAGACACATGAAATAGTGGATGTGGCACCGGAGGGCGCCACGATAAACGGTAAACCCCGCTATGCCCCCATCTTCTTCTCCCCGGAGCTTTGGCAGGTAACCGTGGACGCCGAGAAGAAAAACAAGGTAGTCGACATTTATGACCCTGCTGCCAGAAGCGTGCACGACGGCGTGCCCAATCACTGGTTTATCTCCCACGGCATTGCAGATGCTTTGGGGCGGGCAGATGGGCTGAGCCTCGACAGCGATTCGGATGGATTCTCCAACCGCGAGGAGTTCGAAGCCGGTACCAACCCGGGAGACGCCAAGAGCCTGCCAGCGCTTGTGCAGGAGGGCAAGGCTCCCAAGCTCGAAGTTGTGAGCGTGAGCTCTGTCAGTGCGGTTATCGGTGTGGATTCTGCCTTTGCCTACGAGGCATCTCCTACTACGGCGAACATACGTATATATTCCCGCCGTGGAGAAACCCGCCCGCTCTACAAGCCCGAGTCTTGCAAGGTGGGAAGCTCCTTTGGTCTCTCCAAGGATGCGGACGCTAGTCGTTTCACCATCGTGAGCTTCGAAAAGGCGGAGTTTGCGGACATGGCCGGCAGCAAAACAACCGAGTCCGTGGTGCGTGTGCGCGACAATGTGACCGCCGCTCCGGAGCGACGCGAGTTTGTGGTGCGCGCCGGTACGCCCTCCAAGCCGCGTAAGGATGAGCACCCGGCGAACCTGAAGGGCTACGAACTGACGGACACGACTGTGGAGCTGCGCGTGACAGCCGGCCCCAAGGCAGGTACGACCTTCTCCGTGCAGCCGAAAGCCACCTTCACCGTGCCCGGTACGGAGATTTCCTGCGTACTCGAAACTGTGGATGAAAAGGGCAGCGTAAATGTGCTTCCGCAGGGCGCGGAGAGCCCGATTAACGTTCCCAAAGCCGAAAAATAACCCCTAATTTGTCCTAAAAACAAAAAAAAACGCCAAAAAATCGCATTTTTTGAATTGTAGACTTTACAAGTGAACAGATTTCTGTCATAGTTTAGACATTACCATGAACCACGCACCTCTCATTAACTCAAAGTCCACGATGATGCTCGCCGCCATCGCCCTGTCTTGCCCCTTTGCGCAGGCCGGTACAGAAGGCTACCTGAGCACATCCACCGCAGCCGGAACCAGCGAGGTAGGCCCCACCGCCGTATACGCTGGTCAGCAGAGCATCAACACCCGCGAGATTGCTCGCCGCCAAGCCTATTTGCAGGAAGCAAACCAGCTTTTGCAGGAAGGTCGCGATGCATACCACGCCGGCAAGTACAGCGAAGCGCTGGAGAAGTTTAAGACCGCTTGGAAGCGCGTGCCCAAGGCACCCGCCACCCAGGTGCTGCAGGAGCACATCGTGACCGTTATCGGCGATGCCTCCATAGCCGTAGCCGGGGAATATGCCAAGGTGGGTCGCTACGATGAGGCAGAGCAGCTGCTGCTCGAAGTTCTCTCCCGCGAGCCCAACAACGAGCGCGCCCGCCGCGATCTTTCCATGCTGCGCGACCCTGTGCGCAACAACCCCGCCCTCACGCCCCAGCACGTGCGCGACGTGGAGGAGGTGAACCGCTTGCTCGCCCTTGCCTACGGCTACTACGACCTCGGTAAGTTCGACGATGCGTACTCCACTTTCGCTCAGGTTATCAAGATTGACCCCTACAACACAGCAGCTCGTGCCGGTCAGGAAGCCGTGTCCAAGCGCCGTATCAGCTATTATCGCAGTGCTCGTAATGCTTTCCGCGCCAAAGCTCTGGCAGAGGTGGATGCTCTGTGGGAAGAGCAGGAACCTCAGGATTTGCCTGATATCGAGATGGGCGGTGGGGAATCTGCAGCCGCTGTATCTGAGCGCCAGATTGCCAACGACCAGAATCTGAGCAAGATGCAGATTGCCAATGTCAGCTTCGATGATACTCCCATAGAAGATGCTCTGGATTTCTTGCGTGGTGAGGCTCGCAAGAACGGCATTCAGCTCAACTTTAACTTTGAGCGTCCCCGTGTGGCGGCTCCGGCTACCTCTGCTCCGAGCGTAGATGAGGAAGGCGAAGAGGTGGAAGCCGTGGCCGAAGCTCCGGCTCCGCAGGAGGCAATCGTACCCAGCCTCAAGGTGCAGGGTGTGACCGCCAAGGAACTTCTGCAGATGATTTGCGCCCAGGCCGGTTGCCAGTACCGCGTGGAGGATACAGGTATTGTGGTGTACCAGACCGGTGCAGGCGTGGAGCGTATGTTCAAGCGCCAGTGGAAGGTCGCTCGCGACTTCTTCTCCGGTGGCGATGGTGAATCCGAGGACGACTCCGGTGACGAGGAGGATGGGCTTACCGACGACGAGCCTTCCGGCAGGAAAGTGCGTGTGGACGCAGTAGCCGCTCTGCGTGCCGCCGGTGTAAGCTTCCCGAAGGGTTCTTCTGCCCAGTACTCCAACCGCACCGGTATGCTCACGGTAGAGAACACTGCGGATAATCTGGACTCAGTGGAAGAGGCTGTGAACGAGTATCGCCGCCAGATGCCGCAGATGATTAAAGTGAGCGCCAAGTTCGTGGAAGTGGCTCAGACCAACGAAGAGGAGCTTAGCTTCGACTGGGTGGTCAATCCTTTCTCCGTGGCCAGCAATGGTTCCACCTATCTGGGTGGTGTAAACGGCACTAGTTCCGATCCCCTTCGCTCCGTGAATGACTTCGTGAGCCGCGGTGGCGCTGCTTACACCAACAACCACAACAACAACGGTACTTGGCCCGTATACAACAGCAGCTCCCTGAGCGATGGTACGGATCCCATTTCCAATGGTCTCGTGACCGGTGGCTTGCGCTCCGGTACGGGTGCTCTGACCGGCAGCTCCATGGACTCCTTGGTGTCTTCCGGCTCTGCCGCCGCCAACACCGCCCGCTCTGCTGCTCCCGGCATCCTCTCCCTCTCCGGTATTTACAACGAGGGTTCTTTCCAGATGATTATGCGCGGTCTCTCCCAGAAGAAGGGTGTGGATATCATGTCTGCTCCCAGTCTGGTGGCTCGCCCCGGTGAGCTGGAGTACACCCCCGAGCCGGATCCGCTGGCAAGCGATCAGGGTGGCGACAACGGCTGCGCCAAGATTGAGGTGATTCGCCGCTTTATTTACCCCTCCGCATACGAGGCTCCCGAGCTCGGTGGTTCCAACAACAATAACAATAATAATAACTGGAACAACAACAACACCTCCATGCCGATTGCCTCTCCGGCTAACCCCTCCGAGTGGGCTGTGGAAGAAGTCGGTATCGTGATGCGCTTTAAGGTGGACGATTTGGAGGGCAACGATATCATCAAGTTCACCCACTTCGAGATTAAGGTGGTCAACTTCGAAGGTTTCGTGAACTATGGTTCCCCCATCACAGCCGGTATCGCCAACGACACGGAGATTCAGCACATCACCCTCACGGAAAACCGCATCGATATGCCCATCTTCAGCCGCCGCTATATCAACTCCAACCCCTGCATTTACGATGGCCACACTATCGCAATCGGTGGTATGATAGAGGACAACGTGCAGAAGGTAGAGGATAAGGTGCCCGTGTTCGGCGATCTTCCCCTCGTGGGACGCTTCTTCCGCAGTAATGCAGAGTCTCATGTTCGCAAGAACCTGATGATTTTCGTGACGGCAGAGAAGATTGACCCGACCGGCAAGCCCACTCGCCTGCGCGACGTAGGTACGGGCGACAACCCCACCGCCGGTACGTCCGCACCGAGCCTCTTTGCGGATGAGGGCTTGGCTACTCCCTGATCCGAAATCGGTTCAATGGTAATTCTGACCCGCCTCTGCTCAAACAGGGGCGGGTCTTTTAGGAAGTTGGAAGTTGAATTTTGGATGTTTGAAATGTATAATTTGATAGAGCCTACGGTTTGCAATATTTGAACCGGTGTCTTTTTTTTCGGCCATCTTATTGCTCTAGCGCGTGAATTTCTCTGGGAGCGGCACAAAAAAATGCAAAAAAAATAAAAATAAAGCTTGCCAAGGAGGCGAGATTGTGCTAAATTGCCTCTGCGCAGTGGTGAGTACACTGTAGACCTAGTGTCTGGATCGTCTAGTCGGCCTAGGACACCCGCCTTTCACGCGGGCAACACGGGTTCGAATCCCGTTCCAGATGCTCAGCAAAAAGCTCCATCTCTCCGGATGGGGCTTTTTTGTGGCTGCGAGGAAAAGAGATGAAAACCTGTCGAAACAGAAGCTGGATAGACCGCCACGAGCTGCGGCGTCTCATGGCGCTGATGCTCCCACTTTATGTGGGCAACCTTCTGCACATGGGAATGGGAGTGACAGATACGGTGGTGGCGGGCTGGAAGGGGGAGACGGATTTGGCCGGAGTGGCCATGGGGTTTTCCATAGCCGGCACGGTGATGATATCCACCGCAGCCGTGCTCACCATACTCAGCGCGATGATTTCGCACTTGCGCGGGGCAGGGGAGGAAGGGAAGACCGGACTCTACCTGAACAACGGCAAGGTGCTGGCGGTGCTGCTTACTGTGTTTGAGCTGGTGGTTATCTATGCGGCTTCTCATGTTTTTCCGTACATTACGGACAATGCAGCCTTGGCGGACATGGCGCAGCGCTACGCGCTCTATATGCTCGTAGGGGTGCCGGCGAGTCTGCTAATGCGAGTGGTAATGGCAAATTTCGAGGGCTACGGGCAGACGCGCCCGGCTATGGTGGTATCCCTGTGTGGGTTGCTGTGCAACATACCGCTGAACTACGCGCTGGTATTCGGCCGGTGGGGAATGCCCGAGCTGGGAGGCGCCGGCTGTGGGCTTGCTACCTCGCTGGTGAATTGGTGCATGTACTTGTGCCTGCTGGGGATGATGTATGGCAGCCGCCGGCACAGAGCGCGCGCGCGGCAAATGCTGGCGCTTCGCCGCCCGGATATGCGCCTTGTGGGGCGGACTCTCCGCCTAGGCTTGCCTGTGGGGGTGGCCTCTCTCTGCGAGATGAGTTTCTTCAGCATGGTTACACTCATAATTGCGCCGCTTGGGGAGATGGCTGTAAGTGCCCAGCAAGTCGCCATCAATGTGAGTGGTATTATTTTCATGCTTCCGCTTAGCTTGGGTATAGCCGCTTCCATACGCGCGGCGTATCATGTGGGCGGGCAGAGGCAAGAGGCATTCCACACGATGGTGCGTACCCTGCTCACGGTTACATATGTGCTGGTGAGTCTGCTCATGATAGCCACTATCGTATGGCGGCGTGACATTGTGGGGTTCTATACAGACTCCGCGGAGATCGCGGCCACGGCCTCCGTGTTGCTGGTGTATTGCGCCGTGTATCAGGTGGCAGATGCTACCCAAGCGCTTATGGGCGGCTTGCTGCGTGGCTGCCACGACACAGCCATCATCACCTGGAGCAATCTTTCCAGCTACTGGCTTGTGGGGTTGCCGCTTGCTTACATCCTCATCCGTACGGATTGGATTGTGCCGGCTATGGGGCCGGCAGGTGCGTGGGTGAGCTTCATCGTCTCTCTCTCCCTAGCCGCCCTTATCCTCACCTTGCGCTTCCTGCGCACGCGCAGGCGCGTGTTCCGCAGTTGTGGTGCAAAATGAGATTTTTCGTCTTCTGAAAGCAGATGAAATGGGCAAAAAATGAAAAAAGTACAGAAATTTTGAGATTGTGCTTGACGTCTGCGTGCGAAAAGTGTAAACTCCGTGACCCCCGCACTACAGGTGTAGTGTGGCGCGAACTCATAAACAATTAAACACACACACGATGAAGACCCACGTGAAGAAAGGCGACAATGTAGTAGTTATCGCCGGCAAGAACAAGGGCAAGCGTGGTGTCGTTCTGTCTGTGAATGCCAAGAAGCAGACGGTCACGGTGGAGGGTGCTCGCATCCTCAAGAAGGCTACCAAGCCCTCCGAGGCCGATCCTGAAGGCGGTATCAAGGACATCGACGGCCCCATCCACATCTCCAATGTGAAGAAAGAGAGCTGATGCCGAAAGGCTGACACTCCGCGCTTAAGCCATCAGAACCTAAATCATTAACAACAAGAGCTGACCCGCTAAAATTATGAGCACACCAACATTGCTTACATACTATAAGGAGAAGGTCGTACCGGCCCTCCAGGCGAAGCATCAGTACACCAATGTGCACCAGATTCCGCGTCTCGAGAAGATTGTGGTGACTACGTGCATGGGCAAGCACCCCGACCGCAAGCAGGCTGTCGAGGATGCCGTGGCTGAAATCGCCAAGATTACCGGCCAGAAGCCTTCCATGACCTACGCCCGTAAGAGCGTGGCTAACTTCAAACTCCGCGAGGGTGAAGTCCTCGGCGCCCGTGTGACGCTGCGTTCCACCCGCATGTGGGAGTTCCTGGATCGTTTCGTCAACATTACCGCTCCCAACATTCGCGACTTCCGTGGCCTGCCCACCAAGTCTTTCGACGGCCGCGGTAACTACGCCATCGGTATCCCGGATCAGTCCATCTTCCCTGAGATCGAGCTGGACCAGATTAAGCGTAACATCGGTTTCGATATCATCTTCGTGACAACTGCCACGACCAACGATGAGGGTCGCGACCTGCTTGCCGAGCTGGGTATCCCCTTCCGCAAGCCCAACAAGAAGACAGAAGAAAACGCCTAACACATAAACGACCATGGCAGTATTAAGTGATCCTATCGCAGATTTTCTCACCCGCGTGAAGAACGCCGGTATCGCCCGCAATGAGGGCTTCTCCGTGCCGTTCTCCGGTATCAAGGCCGAGATTGCCCGTATTCTCCAGGAGGAGGGCTACATCTGGTCCTATGAGATCGTGGGCGAGGGTAAGGACAAGGCCATCAAGGTGAAGAGCAAGTACACCAAGGATGGTAAGTCCATCATCACAGACGTGAAGCGCTGCTCCAAGCCGGGCCGCCGCCAGTACGTCTGCTCCGCCGAAATCCCCACCGTGATGAACGGTCTGGGTATCTCCATCGTGTCCACTTCCTCCGGTATGATGACGGGCGCCAAAGCCCGCAAGCTTCAGATCGGTGGCGAGCTCATCGCTCTCGTCTGGTAACACTAACCCCTAACCTTATTAGAACACTATGTCTCGAGTAGGTAAGAAAGTTATCACTATCCCCGCCGGCGTGACCGTGACCATCAATGGCCAGGACGTCACCGTGAAAGGCGGCAAGGGCGAGCTGAGCTGGACACTTCCCGTCGGCATTTCCGCCGCTGTGGAGGGCACAGAGCTCACAGTGAGCCGTGCAGATGAGTCCCGCAAGCTCCGTGCACTGCACGGCACAAACCGCTCGCTGCTCTCCAACATGGTAGAGGGCGTGAGCAAGGGTTTCGTGAAGCAGCTTGAAATCGTGGGCGTGGGCTTCAAAGCCGCTGTGAAGGGCCAGGCTCTGGACCTTGCACTGGGCAAGTCTCACCCCATCCTGCACCCGATTCCTGCCGGTGTAACCGTCACTGTGACGGACAACACCAAGGTGAAGGTAGAGGGTATCGACAAGCAGATTGTTGGTCAGTTCGCGGCTGAGGTGCGCGGCTACTATCCGCCGGAGCCCTACAAGGGCAAGGGTATTCACTATGTTGGTGAGTACATCCGCCGTAAGGAAGGC
>JAZNTO010000148.1:0-39170 GCA_045591805.1 Akkermansia sp.
GACTTTGACTCTGAATATCTCAAAAACATTAAATATTATTGTCTTGTAATGACTGAGAAATATATTAGAAATCACTTTGCCGACATAAAGAAATATGCAAATGTCATTGAAAATCGTTTGGATGATGAATGGTGCACAATGGGGAGTGTGTTAGCAGACAATTTAGAAATGTTAGCCCTTGCACGAGAGCATAATGTGAGCTATATACTCATTGACGATAAGTACGAAATCAATATTGAGTTATAACGATAAATTCCAATTTGTCAGTCTGGTTATTCACCAGAGGGTATGCCAGTTATTTCCCGAACGCTATACTAGGCTGCCACATGCGACCGTATTTTACAATTTCTCCCGTTTGTTCAGGCATTCGGGAGAATTTTTGTGCTGAGTCGGCATGAGATTGTAGGAAAGAGCGTTTTTACGGCAGGCGGCGATGCAGGACATACAGCCTATGCAGTTCGGGTGCCGCACGAACTCAGTTCTGGCCACATCGATGTTCATGGGGCAGGCACGCGAGCATTGCCCACAGCCGCCACATTTGGCAGTGTTGCGCCGTATGCTGAAAATACGCAGCACGCTCCAGAGCCCCTGCCGTGCGCCTCCGGTGCAGAAGTAGTTGCAGAAAGGGCGCTTTATGAACAGGCTGCTCAGCAGAAAAATCCCCACGACAGCCGAGGCCGCCGTGAGCAGTTCCCCGTGTACAAGTTTGCTGAAATTGTACGGCCCTTTGAGCAGTGCAAAGCTGAGCCCCCAAGTGGCCAGCAGAAAATAGAAAATATAGCGGCTCAACTGGAGGTAGCGCTGCAGCCCGCGAGGTACCTGCACCTGCGGCAGACGCAGCGCACGTCCCAGCTTCCATATCCAGTCCTGCGCGGCACCCAGCGGGCAAACCCAGCCGCAGAAAAATACACCCACTATCAGTGCCGCCGGAAGCATCCAGTCTGAGAACGGTTTGGTAGAGACTCCCAGCACGACTGCAACCAGAAACCCAATCTGCACAAGGACTCGCACTAGCTGAACTTTTTTTGCCGTTTTTTGCTCCATGCCGTATTTATATAGAAAAAAAGGCGGATTGTCAAATTTATAGTGGGGCTATTTCCCACTCTCTCCGGCTTCTCATGGGGGACCATATCCGCACATGAGCGAAACGGCCACGATAATAGGCGAAGAAACGCTCAGCACAGCGGAGACCGGAGCATCCACCAGCACGGCACTCAGGCAGGCGGCAGGGCGTGCCCAGTAGTTGCCGCTCGGCAGAAGTGGAGCTGTAGCTCCGAAGGGAGAGTAGTATCCCGATCTGGCTTTGTGCAGACGTTCTTGCCATTCTTGGTCGATAATCAGTGGGCATTTTATGGAGTAGGGGTGTTTCTGAAGCGAGGCGGCGATGGTGCTACGTGTTCCGCCCTCCGGGGTGGCCGGGCGGCGGTATTTCAGCGAGGTATAGATGTCTGCCACCAAATCGCCGATATATTCCACCCTGCGGGGAGTTCTGAGTTTTCTTGCCATAGCAGCCGAGATGGGCAGCCAGACGTAGGTTCCTTTGCGGCTCTGGATGCGCTCGTAACGGGTAGGCGCGGCAAACGGGCCGAGGTCTATCATGCCGTCCATTTTGCTGCGTCCCATCATGGCATTCACCTCTTCGGCCTTTATATAGTAGTTTCCGTTTTTGAGCAGTAATTCGTCCGATGAGTCAACGGACATAGCCGGGAAACAGCGCGCGTATTCGGCAATGCTGCTGTGCGTATTGAGTGTAAGGCAGGAGCTGAGCAGCGTGCAGAGAAGCAAGACAAGTGCAAAGCTTGGGGATTTCTTCATATTCAGTCTATGGCAGAAATGATGGTGATAAGCGTTATTTCGGAGGGGACACCCAAACGCAGGCAGACGGGTGTCCAGAGGCTGGTGCCGGGGGCAACATAGAGACGCATATTGCCCACGCGGTAGAGCCCGCTTACATAGCCACTATTGGCACGGGCTACAAGCTGCTTAAGTCCCGGGAATTGTCCGCCGTGGGTGTGGCCGCTGAGCTGTAGGTCAAACCCCAGCCCGGCCGCGGCATCCGCTATACGCGGCTGGTGTGCCAGCAGAATACGCGGAGCAATAGCGGGGCCGGAAGGGGCAAAATTCCGCAGCGGCGGAGCGCTGTATCCGGTGCGGTGCGCCATGGGGTCGTATGCGCCCGTGAGTTGCAAGAGCTTGTGTTTGCCGGTATGGGTGGCCATTTCGGCGGTTACTGTCTTGCCGTCGATAAACTGTATACCCAGACTCGCCAAATAATTATGCCATAGCTCAGTGCCCCAGAAGTAGTCGTGGTTACCATTTACCGCGAAAACACCCATGGGCGCCTTGAGTTCGCGCAGCGGGGCGAGCGCCTCCCGGCAGTCTGCTACTGTGCCGTCCGCATAGTCTCCCGTCAGCACAACGATATCCGGCTGCAATTCATTGACTTTTCGGACGATGTCGCGGTAAAAATCTGCATTTTTGGTGCTGTCGGCATGCAGGTCTGTAAGTTGAACCAAGCGAATCGGCTCGGCGTCTGCCGCCATATGGGGCAGGGGCAGGCGGATATGTTTTACAGCCGGGGGCTTTATGCCGCACCATGTTCCCCACGCCGAGATGCCGAGTGCCACGAGTAGTAGTACCAGATTTACGCGGTTGTTGCGTCTGCGCCAGCGTCTCCGACGAGGCTTGTGCCCGGTGAGCCTCAGCCCCAAGTAGAGCGGAAGGCGCACGGCATCCGCCACCAGCAGCAGAAGCATGAACGCCAATACAGAGCAAAACATCCAGCAACCTCCCCACACCAGCCACGCCGGTAGATTCGGCGTGAAGAAATTTTCCCCTTCGAGGAAATAGAAAAGGTGGAACTTGAATGCCGCCGCAACTGTCGGAATCGCGAACGCTACCTTATTGCCCCAATGTGTTTGCAGCGGAAAAACAGCTCGCACTATAACATAAAGCGCTACAGCAAATGCAAGAATGGTGGCATACAGTATCATGGTACAGGTTTGCATAGTGTAGCGGCCGGGGCCGGCTATGTCAAGCGCATATCGCGCTTGCAATATGTTTTGGCTTCTGGTAGAATACGCGGCATGAAGTTTCTGATAACCGCCGGCCCCACACGCGAGGCCATCGACCCCGTGCGTTACCTCACAAACCGTTCTTCCGGGCGCATGGGCTATGCGCTGGCCGGTGCTGCGCGGCACGAGGGGCACGAGGTGCTGCTTATTTCCGGCCCCACTAAGCTGGATGTACCGCCGGGGGTGGATTTTATACAAGTGGAAAGCGCGCAGCAAATGTATGACGCTGTGCGCGATATGCTGAAAGGGGTGGACGTGGCCATACTCTGTGCGGCTGTGGCGGATTATCGCCCCGTAGCCGTAGCGGAGCAGAAAATCAAGAAGAACTCCGAGCGTCTGGTGCTTGAGCTGGAGCGCACGCCGGATATACTGGGCAGCATGCGCACGGAGTTCGGATTTACCGGCAAATTGGTGGGATTCGCTGCTGAGACACAGAATCTTGTGGAGTATGCCCGCGGCAAGCTGCTGCGCAAGCAGTGCGATTTCGTGGTGGGCAATGACGTGTCGCAGCCCGGTATAGGCTTCGACTCGCGGGAGAACGCCGTGGTGCTGGTATACCCTGAGCACGAGGTGTATCTGGAGAAAGACTCCAAGGAGCACATCGCCATGCACATCATCGAACACGCTACAATACTCTCATGACTGTTACCATGGAGATGCTTGGCTGGAACGCCGAGCTGGCTGCTGCTTTTGCCGCTCTGGAGCACCCGGAGTGGTACCCCGCGCGTATTATCCGCGAAACAAAAATCAATTTCACCGTCATAGCCAAGGGCAAGGGAGACCACGAGGTTGTGCTCAGCGGTAAGGTGTGGCACGATGCCGCCTGCGATGCTGACCTGCCCACTGTGGGAGATTGGGTTGCTGTAGACCCGGGGAAGGGGGAAGACCTGCCGGTCATCCGCGCCATGTTACCGCGTCGCAACCGCTTCTCCCGCAAGGCTCCCGGGAAGAGCTGCGCAGAGCAGGTCATCGGTACCAATGTAGACATGGTGGTGCTGGTCACAGATGCTGCTGCAGACTACAACCTGCGCCGTATCGAGCGCTACCTTACGCTCATTCGCAAGTGTGGGGCGCAGCCCGTTGTGCTCATCAACAAGGGAGATATTGTGCCGGCGGAGCAGATGCAGCAAGCTTGTGCCGAGGTCGCTGCGCTTGGGGTGGAGGTCTACCCCATCGTGGCGCGGTGGAAAAAAGGCTACCCCAAATACTTGCGCCGCGTGCCCAAGGGAACCACAATCACCGTCGTCGGCTCTTCCGGCGTGGGGAAGAGCACCTTTGTGAACTCTCTGCTTGGCGATGAATGGCTGGAGACAGGCGGCGTGAACGAGGTTACCGGCAAGGGCCGCCACACCACAGTGGCGCGCGAGCTGGTGGTGCTGCCCGGAGGCGGCGTACTTATCGACAATCCCGGCATGCGAGAGATTCAGATGTGGACAGATGTCGCGAGCCTGCGAGCCCAGTTCGACGACTTGGCGCAGCTCGCAGCCGAATGCCGCTTTGCAGATTGCTCCCACCGGCGGGATGCCGGCTGTGCCATCCGCGCCGCTCTGGAAGCAGGTACCCTCTCGCAGGAGCGCTACGAGCATTTCCTGAACCTCGATTCCGAAATCGCTGAGCTGGAACGCCGCTCCGCTAAGCGCCAAATGACTCTGGAGCGTGTCGCTCGCCGCAAAAAATGCAACACGATGCGCAACCGCGACGACCGCGAAGACCGCCTTCGCGACCTGCATCCCAACCGCAGGCAATTCCACTGACACGTGCTCAAATGCGCAGTAGTGCTGTTCTCATGGTACAATCTCGCGGAACTGAAAGCAAGTTAGTCGTTTTTTTGGCAGAAAGAGGGGAAAAATACAAAAAAATGTTTTTTGTGCCTTGAAAAGTTCAGCGCTTTGTGGTAGTATCAAACTATGGACACCCTGCGTGCACTGTGCATAGAGTATGCCTGCATGGATGGGTGTCAAACGCCAGAAAGCTCGTCACATGTTAAGTCCTGCTCTTAATCCCGATCGCGCCACACTCAATTTCCTGAATGCCTACTCGGAAGAGGTCCGAAATGAAGGTGAGAAGCTCCAGAAAGATGGAGCCGTGACTCAAATTTTCGGAAATCACCTCTTTATCCAAGGGCGCGTGGAAACAAAACACGGAATTTTCCGCACCAGCCTGCGTTTGCAGGGGAATCGCTGGTTTGGCTCTGCCACGGCGGAAGATGAGGATGTGGCCGGGGCGTGCCTCATTGCGACCATGATAGAGCGCATGTATCGCGGCACCAGTATGCCCGAGAGCCCCAACGAGCTCAACGAGATTCCCCTTACCGACCTTTTGGAGGAGAAGCTGGATAGAGACTTGGACCAGAAGGAAATCGACTTCGTGACGAAGCTGGAGAAGCGCTATCGCCGCTTCGCCATAGAGCAGGAGATACACGACCATGACCTGGTGCGCCTGAATCCCCGCTGGGATATCTCCGGCTACGAGGCTTTGGAGCTTTGGCCCACGCCTCCGCGCAACATTTTGGAGTTCTGGAACTACATTGCTTATGCGTTTACCAAGAAACGTATCTCATATCCGGACTTCATGAACGTTGTCACGGATTTGGAGAAGGTGCAGCGCAAGATCAGCGAGTGGGAGCGCGAGAAGGAAATCGGCACTTGGTACGACCGCATTCAGGGCGTAAACGAGCGCCCTCCGCAGCCGCCTCGCCACCCCATGCACATGCGCTTGGTCTCCACCATCAATGAGGCTCGCTTCGAGTACCGTTTTAGCGACAAGGAGGACTGGACTCCCATCCGCGAGCGGGTGCAGTTGGATGACCTGCTGACGGAGTTCCTGCGCGGCGCTCTTAAGACAGATCCGCAGACGGATATTCTGTTGAACGTGCTGCGAGATTATGCGGATCGCGAGGAGACCGTGATTCTGGATTTGGACAAGGAGTCTGCCTGCTGCGTCATGAACCGCCTTTTCCACCAGCCGGCTCTGAAAGGCTACTTGGTGAATTTGGATGAGTGCTACTTCAAGGTTGTGAAGGAGCCGCTCAAGTGGATTTGTATAGATGACCCCATCGTGCCGGACTGCTATGGCCTGCAGCTTGTGACTGCCGCCGGCGTGCATGTGACCCACTCTGTACGCCAGCTTCCCGGTCAGGTAGAGCTCTACCAGTCCGACGAGACCGTATTCCCCGGGCCGCCCAAGTGGCTGGAGAGCACCGAGGTGGAGCCCCGCTATTCCATACCCAAGTCCGTGATAGATAGTCTGGATGGTGTGGAATTCCTGCGCAAGATCGGAGCCACCCTGCCACCCAGCATGGAGGAGCGCGTGGTGGATATCGAGATGAAACCCACCTTCAGCATGAAGATTGTACGCGGTCTCACCAGTGCCGATACAGAGCATGTGCTGCTGGAGGTTACAGCGCAGGATGATCCCGGCCGCCGCAAGGAGCGCCTTCTCGCCAAGGATGACTGGGAGGTGGTGGAGCAGGCTCCCGTGAAAGACCGCACTCTGCTGCGCTTCATTCGCGACTATCTGTATCCCATACCCGAATTGCTGGCAGAGATGAACTTCACCTACGATGCGCCTTTGGCTGCATTCAAGAGCCGCATTACCAAGCAGTTCCCGGAGAAGTTCGCAGAGTGGGCGAAGGCCATACCGGATACCATCAAGGTGGAGATGGACGAGAACCTCAAGTCCCTGATGGCCGACCCGGTAGCAGCCGCCATTCGTTTCGAGGTCGTGAATCAGGAAATAGACTGGTTCGACCTGCGAGTTGTTATCGATGTGGAGGGCGTGACCCTGAGCAAAGAGCAGATCCGTGCACTGGTTTCCGCCCGCGGCGGCTATGTGCGCATGGATGATGGTCGCTGGATGCGCTTGGAAATCAAGTTGGACGATGCTCAGCGAGATGCTGTCACCAAGCTCGGGCTGGATCCCTTCGACCTCTCCGGAGAGACGCATCGCATGCATGCATTGCAGTTGGCAGATCCGCGCGCTGCCGAGGTGTTCGACCCGAAAGCCTGGCAGAAGATTAAGGAGCGCACAGCCGAGATTAAGATAGACGTAAAGCCGGATGTGCCCACCACCTTGCAGGCTACGCTGCGTCCGTACCAGATAGAGGGTTTCCATTTCCTCGCATATTTGGCAGAAAACGGCTTCGGCGGCATTCTTGCGGACGATATGGGCTTGGGCAAAACTATCCAGTCCATCACCTATGTGCTCTGGTTGCGCGAGGATTTTGTGCGGCGCAACAAGCAGGGGCGCAAGAAGGTAGTGGTGCCGCCCGTGCTCATCGTTTGCCCCAAATCGGTTTTGGATGTGTGGGCCAGCGAAACGGAGAAGTTTGCACCCGGCGTGCGTGTGCTCGTTATCCGCAACAAGGAACAGGCCGTGGTGGAGGATATTCTGGCGAACTACGATATGGTGGTCATCAACTATGCCCAGCTGCGTGTATGTGGCGAGCAGGTGAACGCCATCAAGTGGCTTACCGTTATTCTGGATGAAGGCCAGCAGATTAAGAACCCGGATTCCAAGGCTGCTAAGTCTGCCCGCGAGCTTACCGCATACAACCGCTTGGTGCTCTCCGGTACGCCTATCGAGAACCGCCTGCTGGACATGTGGTCGCTCATGGCTTTTGCTATGCCGGGGGTGCTGGGTAGTCGCGCTTATTTCAAGAAGCGTTTCGACAAGCGCAAGGATTCCCAGAGCCAGAACCGCCTCGCCGCGCGCCTCAAGCCTTTCCTGCTCCGCCGTACCAAGCAGCAGGTGGCAAAAGACCTGCCGCCCCGTACTGAGGAAGAGGTATACGCCAAGATGGAGGGCATCCAGCGCCAGCTTTACAAAGCCGAGCTGCGCCGCATCCAGAAAGCTCTGCTTGGTGTGGATTCGGATGAATCCGTCAAGAAAAACTCCTTTGCCATTCTCCAAGGGCTCATGCGCCTGCGCCAGATTTGCTGTCACCCCGGACTGGTGGACAAGAAGTATGCGGGAGAGAGCAGTGCCAAGCTCAATGCGCTCTTCTACCTGCTCGACCAGCTGCGCGACGAGGGGCACAAGGTGCTGGTGTTCTCCCAGTTCGTATCCATGCTCGACATCATAAAGGCTCGTTTGGAGGCGGACAGCCGACCCTTCAACTACCTCACTGGTGCCACAAAGGATCGTAAGGCTGAAATCGAGAAGTTCCAGACCACCAAGGAACCAAGCGTCTTCCTGCTCTCCCTGAAGGCCGGTGGTGCCGGTCTGAACCTTACCTCCGCGTCCTACGTTATCCTGTACGACCCCTGGTGGAACCCGGCTGTGGAAAGTCAGGCTATCGACCGTACGCACCGTATCGGCCAGAAAAACAAGGTTATCGCTTATCGCCTCCTCACCCGCGACTCTGTGGAGGAGAAGATTCGTGTGCTTCAACACCAGAAGAACCAGCTTGTTACCAACGTGCTGGGAGACGAGGGATTCGCCTCCAGTTTGGACCTCAACGACCTGCAGTTCATCCTCGCGCATGGCGGCGATGACATGGACGATGACGTCCCCATGGTGTAAGCCCTCTGCGAAAGTAATTTACATCTCACAAGATTCGGCTCGCGCAGCGTGCCGAATCTTGTGCTTTTCCTCTCTTACCCCTCATACGGGAGTTACTAGCGGCGGCAGGAGCTGAGCCTTTGTACTCTCTCTGTCCTAGTAATATCAGTAGCTTCCTTGCTCATTTTTTCTTACAGTAGCAGGGGGAGGCTGCTATCGTGGCTCGCGCCCATCAAGCAGAAGTTCCTGGAGGCTCGCAAGGCGGGTGCCGGCATGGCGGAGCTAAAGCAGATGCTGCTCACCATGCACCCGAATACCAAGGCTCTTGCCAAGGCGTTTGCGAATAACATTCTCGCGGGCTTCGCGGGGGAGGGTGAGGAAGTGGACGCTGCCAATCCTTACGGCTGCAATCAGTATGGGGAAGGGTGGCGCATGCCCCACAATGGACGAGCGTCTAAGGCTGGGGCTCCGGTGAAGAAGAGTGACCCCACTGAGGAGGAGCGCAAGCAGAAGGCGATAGAAGAGCTTAGGCGACAGGCGGAACAGAAACGCAAGGAAATAGAGGAGAGAAACAAGAGGTTAAACGCTCTGAACGAGCAACCTTTTGACAATGACCGTTCCGGAATAGAAATAAGGACTGGTCTCGATGCTACGGAAATTGCCGCATTGCTGAATAAGATAGGGTATCGGTATGGCTCGCAAAGGCAAGAAAAGGCTCGTGCGTGGGAGGGGTATTATGATGTGTTGGCATCCGCTACGTACAGCCAGCGGCTTGTTGGTGTGGCGGGAGTTGTGGTGTGGCGGGAATTATGAGCGCGATATTTATGCAAGGGAGCGCCTTAAACGCGGGGAGGTGTGGTGATGTGTGTTCTTGGGTGGCAAAAAAGGGTGTCTGAAGCTGAGTCGAGCGGGGAGTGGGTGCCGTACAATGTCATGCAAGAGCTGCTAGTTTCGTGCAATCGGAGCTTCTGCGAGGCGGTAACGAATCTTATTAGAAGAGCGAGGTTCGAGGGGAAATACTATGGTAGTCATCCTTACAAAGTCAGATCAGCCAATCACCCTTTCCGTTTTCTTGGCTATCTGTAATACTTACTCGTCATCTACTTGGCAGCCTCATCAAATACAACATCTACAAATTGCAGGAATTGAGACGAGTGCGAGGCTTGTTTGGCAATCTTACCATCTTTTAACAACTTGGATAATTTAACGAGTATCGTACGCTTATTTACCAATACCAAGGATTACACTATAACAAAAAGAGCCGTTAGCTTTTGACGAGTAGCGACCATTGTATTTCAATCAAAGAAAAGATACCTTACCTCCTTGCTGATATTGCAGGTCAAAACATATTTGTGGAAAAATAATCCAAGATATTGATGCCATACAAACCATAGCAATAACCATAAGCAAGGAAAATATTTATTATCAAATGCATACAGATATTTGCTCCTGCAACAGAATATAAGGTGTAATAAAACAATACAGGAGACTGCTTTTCCTCAAAAGTCGTTTGTTTAGGGCTATCCATTGGCTTGGGTAGCCACGAGGCGACCAATTTACCTTCTCGTAACTGACTGTTCATATCATACCACAAATACCAGAGAAAGCAGTTCCCCAGGATAGATATTACAATAGCTTGCCATGCCTCGCCATTGTCAAAGTCAATCAAAAACAGGGTCGGCAGATAAGCAACAACCATAAAGACACCACATATCCACCACCATATCCTCCAAGGAATAAAGTAATGGTTGGCGGGGCTGTTTTCTGTATTGACATTGTGCTTCATAGAATTAGATTGTGAGTTTAGATTGGGAGTCTGCGGAGGAGAGCGAGCACGACCTTGCCGGTTTCTTGCAGGGATTGCGGGCAGATGCGTTCCATGTTGTCGCGTTCTGTGTGCCACCAGCCGCCGCAGGTGAAGTCGGCAATGAGGTTGAGTGTTTTGACGCCGGCACGCTCGAAGGGGATGTGGTCGTCCAAGTAGCTGCCGGGGTGGGCAGTCCAGTTGCGAGGGGAGAGCTTGAGCTCCTCGAGCACGGCCTCGTAGTGCGCCAGCATTTCTTCGCCGGTGTCGTGCAGGGGGATGGCGATAGTTTTGTTGCGCGCTCCTACCATATCGAGGTTAATCTGGTACGAGGGAAGTACATCGCCGCGCCGCATGACATCGTAGCGGGAGCCGTAGAGGCCATCCTGTTCTGTCATGCGGAGGCCGAAGGATTCCTCGCCGTCAAAGAATACCAGCTCGATTCCGGCAGCAAGTCGTGGCTCGCGGGACAGGTAGCGAGCCAGCTCCAGCAGGGCGGCTGCGCCGCTGGCGCCATCATCCGCACCCACGAAGTCGCGTCCTACGCCTTGCTTGGTGTCGATATGGCATGTGACGATGACGGGGCGAGGCTCCGCCGACTCTCCGAAAACGGCGTGCAGATTGGTCATTTTGGCGCCGTTGGAGAGGGAAAAAGCACGGCGGGAAACATGCCAGCCGGTCTTTTGGAGGTAGCGGGTCAGGTATGCGAGCTGCTGCTCGTAGGCGGGAGAACCTGTGGGTCTGGCTCCCAGATTGCAAATGGCTTGGCAGTGTGCGTAGGCATTGGCACCGGAATACTCCGGCGCGTCAGTTTGCTGCACAGGTGTCGGCGTGGGTGCTGCCTGCTCACTTTCTTTGCAGGCGCAGCAGAAAAGTAGAGGCAGGATGAGCAGCTGGAGCTGAGGTCTCATCATTATAGAGGAGCGTTGACACCAAAGAGTTGCAGAATGCGCACCAGTTCGTCCCGCCCGACGTAGGAAATTTCGATAACGCCGTTGCTCTTGCCTTTCATGGCAATGTTTACTTTTGTTCCGAAGTCTTGCGAGAGCTGTTGGCATACGGACTCATAGGCTGCGGGAAGCGTTTTGGTGACGATGGCGGGACGCGTGGGATCCGGGTTGAGAATATCCTTGACCAGCTGCTCTGTCTGGCGCACGGTAAGCCCTTGTTTGACTATTCGAGTGGCGGCCGCTATTTGCTGAGCTTCATTTTTGAGCTGCAGCAGCACCTTGGCGTGCCCTACGGAGAGCTCGCCTTTTTCCAGCATGCTGCGACAGGGGGCAGCCAGTTCCAACAGGCGTACCATGTTCGCCACGACTGCTCGCGACTTGCCCACATGCTGCGCTATGACTTCCTGCTTCATGCCAAAGCGGGTTTGCAGCAGCTTGTATTGCTCTGCCTCTTCCAGCGGGGTGAGGTCCTCGCGCTGCAGGTTTTCTATGAGCGCCAGCTCAGCTACCTCGCGGTCGCTGGCTTCCATGAGCACGACTTTTACCTCGGTCTGTCCGAGGCTGCGTACGGCTCGCAGGCGGCGCTCGCCGGCTATGAGCTCGAACTTGCCGTTTACCTTGCGCACAACTAGGGGTTGCACCAAGCCTCGCTCGCGAATGGATGCGGCCAGCTCGGCTATCTGTTCTTCGTTGAACGTGCGGCGCGGTTGGAAGGGAGACGGGACGATTTCCGCAGTTTTGGCCAGGATAACGCGGCTCTCGTCCACCTCATGCTCCGTGGTGGCGGCGGCGCGGGCTTCGTTTTTGCGTATCAGGGCACCAAGACCTTTTCCTAAAGCTTGTCGTGACATATGCGTGTCGCCATTCTACCCTATTCTTCCGCCGATTGCAACCCCTTTCTGCGCCCTTTTTTACACAAAAGAGCGGAGGCTGTAAAATTTGCCTCCGCTCTTCATTGGGGGATTGAGTATCAAGCTTTAGTGAGTGTTATTTCTTTGATTTTGCTTTTGGGGCGATACTGATGTTGAATGCTTTATCTGCCTTGTCTTTCCAGGAAAGGCAGGTTATGATACCGCTGAGCTTGCAGTCTGCGTCCAAGGTGAGCTGCAAAACGCCGTCTTTGGCATCGAAAACTTCTGCCGTGGGTTGAGCGGGGTCGTAGTAACCATCGTATAAATTGACATCTACACGCGAGGTGCCGTTTTCCCCCTTGGCAAACTCGCAACGGCCGGAAATATCCAAGCGCGCTTCAGGAAGCTTTGTATCATACAGGACGCCAATGAACTGCACGGAGTTTTCGAACTTTTCCGCTTTAAGGATTTCGATGGAAATTTCGCCGAATTTGGAGCCGCGGCTCCATTCTCCGGAGTAAACCTTGCCGGCTGCAATAGCTGCAACGCAGTGGTTAATCCACTGTTGTTTTTCCTCTGCGGCTGCTGTGGCAGCCTCTGCTGCACGGCGGGCTTCTTCATCCGTGCGGGCCTTGTACTCTGTCCAAGCTCTGCGAGCCTCTTCCTCGCGGCCTTTGATATAGGGTTCGGCAGCGGAGTTGAACGCCGCAATTTTCTCGCGAATCTCGTTTTGGCGGCTTTCTTTGAATTCCGGCGTGAGCTTGGCGGCATCGGCCGGCAGGGCGCTTTCGGGGATGATGCTGTCCGGAGCCGGCAGGTTGTCGGTACGCAGAGCCACGTTGGAGAGCACCCAGCCACCTTCTGCCTTGTTGGCTTGCATGGTAGCAGTTACGCTAAGTTTTGTGCCGGAAGGTGTGGCCACCACATAAAGCGCCGCTTCCGCCAGTTCGCGGAGCTCATTCGCCATCTGTTGGAGATTGTCCGGCATGGGGCGCGCCGTGCGATCCGCTTCGGTTATGGAGTCTGTAGGAGCACCTATCTGCAAAAGGTAGGCCGAGTTAGGCTGCATGACGGCATTGGCGCTCTGATTGATGGCTCTGCGCTCTTCGTTGAAGGCGGCCGGGGCGTTTTCTTTTCGATAAAGATTTTCTGTGACTGTAAGCTCTACAGTGGCAGTGAGCTGCAGAGCGCCTTCTGCCGTGGTGTTCACCTCTGTGGAAATTGCACCCTGAGTCAGCCAGGGGTAAGATGTGAGTTGTGGCATAACCGCTGCGCTGATGTCGTCCGCCGTGGGCGCAGTCGGTACCGCCGGTGTGGCCGTATCCTCGGGTTTTGTTGTGTTTTCCACCTTATCCGGATCTTTACCGGTGAAAAAATCCGACAAGTCATCGCACGAGGGCAGGGAAACCATCGCGGCGGCCAGAGCAGTGTAAATCAGACGCGTTTTCATAACACTATGTGGCAGGACGGAGAAAACCGCCCCTCAGTAGGCGATATTTTGCACGATTCGCCTGCGTTTGTCAAGTCCGCAGAAAGGGTGTAAGGATTTTATGACTATGATTTACTGCTGTTCGCTCTTATTGGCACTGTTTTCCTTGTTGTCTTGGCTGTCTTTGCGGAAGAATCCCCAATCCGTAACGCTGGGGATAGCGGGCATGTTGACGGTGCCGAGGCGCGCGCGCAGCAGGAACCAGAGTTTGCGGAAGTTGTTCACGCTGTATCGGCGTTCGAATACGCGATACTCGTCTGTCTTCATTTTTGCAAGGATGGTGTGGTAGATAAGGCTCATAGCCTGCGCCGGAATGAGCGCGTTGCGGTCTTCCACAGAAAGATTTTGATAGTGCATTTCTGCATCGCCGAAGAATTTTTCCGCAAGAGCGGCTTCGTAGGCGAGCAGTTCGCGCATGCGGTAGCTATAGCGTTGCTCGCGTATGTCCTCGCGGCTGACTCCGAAAAGCTGCATGTCTTCTGCGGGTAGGTAGAAACGGTTGTATTTTCGGCAATCTTCTGCTACATCTCGCAGAATATTAACCAGCTGCAGCGCATAGCCGAGCGATACGGCATATTCTTTTGCTGCCGGCGAGGCGCCCATAACTGTGGCACTGGTGATTCCTACACAGGCTGCTACCTTGTAAGCATAGGCCAGAAGCTCTTCTCGGTTGCGGGGCTGCTGCGGTGAAATATCGCCGCGACAGCCGGCTATGAGCTCCAACATGGGGGAGATGTCCAGCTGAAGGTCGGCTACCAGCTTCTGCACTTCTGTTTCCACCCCTTCGCCCGGCTCGCAGTTCTGGGATATGATGGCCTCCCAGCGATCCAGCGCGGCATGGCGTTCCTCGGGGCTCATGCCGGGTTCGTCCACTATGTCATCCACTATGCGACAAAAAGCGTAGAACTGAGCCATGTGTCTGCGCTTTTCCTCCGGCAAATCCATGAGCGTGAATGCGAGGTTGGATTTTGCGTTGCGTGTTATGGTGTCGGACTCGGCCATGATGTGATGGTGCAGAGGTTGAGGTGAGGGGAGAGAGGAGGGGGCTTACTCGATATTGCCCCAGTGGCTGCTGAAGGGCCAGAGCGTGAAGAATGCCGGCCCTAAGACATTGAACTGGTGTACGGGACCCCAGTAGCGGGAGTCTTTGGAGTTCACGGTGTTGTCGCCGAGAGCCAGATATTCGCTGGTGTTCGGATTCAGCGGGTTGTGCTTCAGGGAGACGGAGTTGCCCTCTCTCATATAAGCCTGGTAGAAGATGGAAGCATCGCGCCGGCGGTTCAGTGCGTTATAGCCGGTTTTGTTGTAGGGGGGGGCACAGGCTGCCACTCGGGTGAGTGTGGGCTCTGCTGCCGGCTTGCCATTGACGATAAGTGCCGGGGCGGCAATGCTGATAGTGTCTCCGGGCACGCCGCAGAGGCGCTTTATGTAGTGGCTGGCTCGGCTTTGATCCGGCATGGCTGCGGGAATCTCTGTATTGATGCCGCGTGTGTCGAATACGAAAGTTTCTCCACGCTTGGGGCGGCGGAAGTGGTATGCCATGCGGTTTACAACTACCATATCGCCGGCATCGAATCGGGCGCGCACGATTGTTTCTCCGGGCATGAGCATACGCCCCAGTTTGCCGTTTTTCTGTAGGTATTCGGCCACGGCTCCGCTGGCGCAGGGAACGGTCTCCTGGCTACCATCGCTAAAATAGATGCGTGTGCGGGTCAGCAGTTTCAGAATCTTGGGGTAGCGCTCTGTGCGCAAATCCACAATTTGCTTGGCGTTTTGTGCTGTAATGTCGCAGTAGCTGCTGCCGAGCGTTATGGTCTGCCACCAGCGTACGGGAGCAGGGGGCAGCTGTTCGCCGTCCTCAAGCGGTTGTACGGTGATGCCGTTGAGCGTAGGCTGCATGGAGCCGGTGGGAATGCGGAAAGGCTGGGCGTAGTATGTGCGGATGCCCAGAAAAACTACCATGATGACGAAAAATGACTCTACAGTCTCCACGAGCGCCCCGCGTTTGAAGCTTCGCAGCGTCTCACCCAGGTTGCGTATTGCTTCCGTTGTTTGCTGCGCTTCTTCTTTGCGCCAATAGAGCAGAGCCTCGCTGAGCTGCGCACGCAGACCATGCATTTTCTCGCGAGTTTCCTCGCTCAGGTGTGGGCGGTTGTAGTTGTAGTATCGCACCAGCGCACTGCGGGCGTCACAGGCCTTGCGTCTCCACACCGGTGTGAACCAGGCGAAGCAGCAGTCGGCAAACCAATTCAGAACTTTGAGAAAATAGCGCATTGTGTTGTTCAAGACCCATTCTACACGATGCGGAGCAAAAGTGAAGCTAAAAAATCGGCATTCTTATTTTTCGTGCCGAGTCACAGCCGGAGTGGCCGGATTCGGTGCGTTTTCTTCTGCACTGAAATGGAGGCCGTTGAAGATTAGAATAAGCATGACAATGGCCGCGGCTATGCGGTACCAACCGAATATGGCAAGGCTATGGCGATTCAGGTAGCCGACCATCCATTTGACTGCTATTAGCGCGCTGCCCCAAGCCGTTACCGTGCCTACGATAAGGGGTGTCCAGCCAAGCTGTGCTACCATCTCGCTGCCGTATTTTGTGGCATCGTGCACGGTAGCCGCTCCCAAGGTGATGAGTCCCAGCAGAAAGCTGAACTCTACCGCCGCGGCAACACTTAAGCCGGAGAATATGCCCCCCAGCATTGTCATGAGGCTGCGGCTCGTGCCGGGGCACATGGCGAGGCTCTGCATCAGCCCTATTTTGAGGGCCCCTTTCCAGTCCAGCTCTTCCAGAGACTTGCCGGCGAAACCTTTGCCGCTTTTCTTGCGGTGGCGTACGAAAAGCAGGATAACGAGCCCACCCAGAGCCCAGGTTGTGGTGACCGTGGGCGCGTTGAACAGTGCGCTCTTTATAAAGTCGTTGAACAGTAGCCCCAGAACAAGTGCCGGAAGGAACGCTACGACCATGTTGACTGCCATGCGAGCTCCGGTCGGGAATTTGTCCGCTCCTGTCGCACAGCGGCCGGTGAGTGCCAGCAGGGCAGCCCAGCTACCGGTCAGCATTTCTTTAACTCGCTTATAGTACAAGCCTAATACAGCAATAATAGCTCCGCTTTGTATGCAGATATGGAACGCTTTCATAGCATCGGAATCCGGTAGCCCCATCAGATACTGGGTGATGATGAGATGCCCGGTCGAGCTGACGGGGAGGTACTCTGTCAGCCCTTCCACGATGCCGAGAATGATGGATTCCACGATATTCATGCGAGCCATCTGTAGCCTATTTTCGTGAAAAGGTCAATCACAAAACAAAAAAAAGGCTTGTTTTGACACGAAAAGTAAAAAAAGGGTTGAAGCGCGAGGGGAAATCTGCTATTTATAGTGGCGTATTTTAGCGTACGGCAAATTTTCATGGTCATGAGAACGTTCAGCAAAAAGTGTCCGGGTGGTTTCACCTTGGTGGAATTGATGGTTGTGATGGCTATCATCGGCATGATGATGACCTTGGCGGCCGGGGTATTGCGGGATGCCGGAAAAGGTCGAGGCTTGGATTCCGGTGTGGATATGCTTGAGGCAATGGTGCGTGAGGCACGTGCAACGGCTCAGGGAAACGATTGCTATACCCGTCTCATTATTGTAAAGGATGAAAAAGATAAGAGCCAGGATTCTCGCCACCTTCGCTATATGACTGTGCAGATGAAGCGTAAGAACGAGAATGTCAAAGGAACTTACGATGGTACGGATGTGGCAGGGGATGGTGTATGGGTGTCTACCTCTGCCGGTGTGAAACTTCCGCAAGGTGTGTACTTCAGCCCGACGTACAGCACCACGGTAAAATGGATGGATGCAGATGGCGGAGACATGCTCGGGCAGGAGGCTACCCGCTTGGCCGGACGTGGCATGACTGCTGTGTACTATATCGAGTTCGACGAAAAGGGGCGCTATGTGGCTCCGCAGTCCAGCCCGCACAGTACCACACCCGGCCAGCGTCTCGTTGTGATAAGCGGGCGCCGGGGAGATGGCCCTCGCTCTAAGGATGGTGTAATACCCTCGGACTTTGATTCGCAGCGCCGTCCTGCCTCTGCACGAGGAATTGTTGTATGGCCTACGGGCGATATAAGTGCACTGCGCACAGCTCGACATGTGTATGCCGAGGAGTAAACCGGATATGGATTTTTAACCTATTATCTTTGACATGAAAAAGATGATGATGAGCCGCAGGGGCGGCTTCACGCTGATGGAGACACTGCTGGCCGTAGCGCTGGTAGGAACGCTGGTATCGATATTCCTGACGGTGTTTGTGCCGGCTCGTGGTTTGGTGCAGGAGGCTCTTACAAAACAGGAAGCAGAGCGTATAACCGGTATCCTCCGTGCCGAGATGGGGACAATTCGCCCCAATGAGCGTGCCGGTGCCGGAGCAAAAGCTTCGCAGGAAGGCTCGTATCTTACGCCGTTTGACAAAGGGTTTTATTGGTTGCTCAAAAGCAAGCGTCCCTCCAAATCCATCGTCATTTTCTCCTACAGAGCGAATCTGACCAAGCCGGCTCGCAAGGACGGTACGTATCCTGCGCTACCTGCGAACCGTGCTGTACCCGGTAAGAACTCGCAGCTGGTATCCATAGCTTGCCCCATGGATGACAGGTTGCACAAGAATGATATAAAGGATGCGGTGGGTCCGGTGTTTGTGGTGAAGATGACCCAGCTGGTGCGTGATCCGAAGACCGGTGGTTATAAAGCCGCCGATAGTCCCGGTACCATAGCACAAGCGGCAAGTCCGGATGCGTATTACTCCAAAGATGAGAAGGATCCGTGGGGCGGAGCTATTTTTTACCGCGCGGATTTCTACCACATGTCCCCCCCGAATCCGGAGCGTTATAAGCAGCGCAACTGGAACCGTATGGGGGAACCTCTCTTTTCCGCCAACATGTCATTCCATCGTTAAAAGAACTCATATTTGCAACATTTCATGAAGACTCAGATAAAAAGACTTCGACGTGGTTTTACGCTGGTCGAGTTGATAGTGGCCATGGCTATCACGACCGGTTTGGTGTTGGTGATTATGCAGCTCACAAATCAGGGTATTTCCCTCTGGCAGAAAGTGCAGGAGGATGTGAGTGCCAGTGCGAGCGGGCGTGTGGCTCTGCAAACAATGGCGCGCGACCTCGAGTCTTTTCAGATGAAAGGAAACAATCAGTATGAGTGGTTGTTTGCCAAAACAGAGACGGAACATCGCGGAGGAAATTTGCCTAAGGGGCTAAAGATTCCTCGTTCGGTACAGTTTGTTTTCTTCTCATGTGCGCCGGATCGCAACCCCTCTGTGAGCAGCAGCACCTCGCTGCGTCTGAACTTCCGTGCTGAGCGTTCCGATAACATGGATACACAGGGAGATGTAAATGCGATAGGTTACCGCCTGATGTACCGAGACCAAGTGCTGAATCTGGACGCTTCCGACAAGGAAAAGGGTATTTTCCCCATCTTTTCTCTCTACCGGTTGCTTGTTCCGCCGCGCAAGGCTTACGATAGGTTGATGGGACAGAGCAGCTTGGAGGCCGCTTATGTGCCCTTTGAAAAGCAGGAGGAGAAAAACTTCCTTTGCGAGAATATTGTTGAGCTGAGTCTTCTCTTCAACATTGAATATGTGAATCAAGAGGCCGATGCTGAGACCGGGCGTGTAGGGTACGAGACGGTGAGCGTGCCGGTGGTTTCTTCTTCCGGTTCGTCCGGTGGTAAATCAATTTCGGTGTACGGTGATCGTATCGTGGCCGGGAGCAAGACTTTCCGTAACGCCCGCATCGTTTCGGCTACGATGTCGATTACCGTGCTGACTGAGGAAGGCGTAGCGCTTATGGAGCAGATTCGGCAGGGACGCCGCCGCGCTCCGCGTACGGAAGAGTTTTTCCGGAATTACACGCGGGCATTTGCGCGTTCTGTGTTGCTGCCCCAGCCTATCTGATTTTCTTATTTGCCGGGCATGAGTATGGACATGCAACAGAATATGCCTGATGGGATGCTTCCGCAGACCATCAGGTTTTGGCGCGACCCGGTGCTGCGAACGGGGTATGAGAACATGGCAGCCGATGAGCTGCTGAGCCGCCGCCCCGAAGCTTGGCTGCGTATTTATGGCTGGGCGCGTCCGGCGGTGAGCTTCGGCTACTTTGATTCCACGCCTGTGGCGGCTTCGATTTTTCCCGGCGAGGGCATAGAGTACATACGCCGCTGGACAGGCGGCGGGATTGTAGACCACCGCAAGGGCTACACATACACCGTGACCTTGCCGGCAAAGGAAGGGTGCGTATATCCCCCTGCAGACCGTCTGTACAAATGGATACACGGAGCTTTGGCGGCTGCGCTGAAAGGAAGCGGTGTGGAGTGTAGTTTGCTGGTGAGCGACGCGCCGGACGGAGGGCGTGCATGCTGGGCAAGCCCCGTGGCAAGCGATATTGTGGATACTGCCGGCAACAAGCTGGCCGGTGCAGGGCAACGCAGATACCGCGGGGCTGTGTTGCACCAGGGCTTGATACAGGAATGCGTGCCGGCTCCCGGCTGGGATGCCCTGCTGGCACACGCGCTGGCACCACATGTGGAGCATGTGGCGGGAGACGAGCCGTACCCCGGTTTTGCAGATGCTGTGGCAGAGCTTTGCCGCAGCAAGTATTGCACCCCCGAGTGGAACGATGAGAGCCATGGGCGTAGAAAGACAACTCATTCATGAGTAGCGATTCATATAGGTGGCGAATCAATGTAGCCGCTGTGATTATGGACTCAGCGGGAAATCTTCTGCTGGCTCGCAAGAGTGGCTCCTCCAAGCACTTGCACTTTCCGCAAGGTGGGGTGCACGAGGGGGAGACCTACGAGCATGCTCTGGAGCGAGAGGTGGAGGAGGAAGTCGGCTTGCCCCGCACGGAGTACCACATCGTAGCGCGTTGGGGTGGGCTGCGTTATTTTTACAGAGAAAAGAATCGCAAGAGCGAGGACTGGGACGGCCAGCAGCAGACATGGTTCCTGCTGCAATGCCGCAAAGAAAAACCGGGGACGGACTGCTCCTACAGCTCGGAATTTGACGAGGTGTGCTGGATTCACTACCGCCAAGTGAGGCCGGATATGTTTGTGTCTTTCAAACGCGAGGTGGTGATGCGTGTGCTGGGGCATTTTTTGCCTCCGTCCAACGTGCCGCTGCACAAGCACTTGCCCATGCTGGATATGGCAGTGGCGTATCGCTACCGCCCGGATAGACCGCACCCGCCCTCGGAAGACCGCAGTTTTTTTGCCGGTGGCAAGGAGGAGATGGAGGCTACCATGGAGGAGTTGCATGCTCGCATGATGCACGCCCAGCGCCGTTTGGATTTTCTGTATCGTACAGAAAAAACGCCGCCGCTGCGTATGCTGATACTCATTTGTGGCCCCCCCGGTAGCAACCGCAAGAGTTGCCTGCGCCGCATAGCCTCCTGCTGCGACCCTCTGCTTACTCGTGCTTTCCGCCCGGAGTGGCAGCCGGAGGAGTATGATATGGTGGCGCTGCAGCAATACCCGGCCGAGAGCGAGATTCGCCTGATGTGCCGCCGTATGCAGGACCGCTCCTTTGACCCGGAGCTTATCGACAAGCACGAGATGGAGCTTTCCGGCAGCGGAGTGCGCTTGCTGCATTTCCATCTGCACCCGCCGGGTGGTACTTTCCAGGAGCCGGATACGATGCTGCCCTGCTATTACGTGCCTTGTGAGAAGAAGTGGTACAGGGATTTTGTCATCACGAACATTATCGTCGAGACTCTGGAAAAATTGCTTGCGGAGTCAGAAAAAATACTCGCCATGCGGGGGTGATAGTGCTATAGTGTAGGCATGAAGAGAACTCTCGTCAAACATGCGCTGGCCAGCGATGCCGCGCAGGATTCGATTCTGGTGCAAGGCTGGGTGCGTACCCGCAGGGATTCCAAGGCCTTTTCTTTCCTGGAGGTGAACGATGGCTCTTGCTTGGCCTCTATTCAGGTGATTGCGGATGCAGGTATTCCCGGCTACGAGAATATAGGCCGCATGACTACCGGTGCCTCAGTGGCGGTAGAAGGGCGTTTGGTGGAAAGCCCCGGGAAGCAGAAATGGGAGATTCAGGCGACAAGTATCGAGCTAGTGGGAGCCTCGCCGGAGAGTTATCCGCTGCAAAAGAAGGGGCATTCCCCCGAGTTTTTGCGCACTATCGCGCATTTGCGCCCGCGTACCAACTTATTCGGCGCGATTTTCCGCACTCGCTCGCGCATTGCACGTGCCGTGCACCGCTTTTTTATGGAGCGGGATTTCCTGTGGGTGCATACACCCATCATCACAGCATCGGATTGCGAGGGGGCAGGGGAGATGTTTCACGTCACTACCTTGGATCCCCTTGCAGAGAACAAAAGCTACGACAAGGATTTCTTTGGCAAGGCTGCCAGCCTTACTGTCTCCGGGCAGCTGGAGGGTGAGACCTTTGCTTGTGCGCTGAGCAATATCTACACCTTCGGTCCTACTTTCCGAGCCGAGAACAGCAATACCTCCCGCCACGCCGCCGAGTTTTGGATGATTGAGCCGGAGGTGGCTTTCTGCGATATTTATGGCGACATGGAGCTTGCGGAGGCCTTCATTAAACACATCGCAGATACGATGCTGGCGGATGAAAGCGGCGATTTCGACTTCTTCTGCAAGTTTGTGGACAAGGGACTGCGCGCGCGCCTGGAGGAGGTGAGCAACAAGCCTTTCGTGCGCTGCTCTTACACGGAGGCTATCGACATCATGCTTGCCAGCGGGGCGAAATTCGAATACCCGCCATATTGGGGTATGGATTTGCAGAGCGAGCACGAGCGTTTCCTGACAGAGCGCCACTTTAAGTGCCCGGTTATCGTGTACAATTATCCCCGGGAGATAAAACCTTTCTACATGCGCTTGAATGATGATGGTAAGACCGTAACTGCCATGGATGTGCTGGTGCCCGGAATTGGCGAAATAATTGGCGGCAGCCAGCGCGAGGAGCGCCTTGAGGTGCTGGAGGGCAATCTGGAGCGCTTGGGTATGGAGGCAGAGGCCTACTACTGGTACAACGATTTGCGACGCTATGGTACAGTGCCGCATGCCGGCTTTGGCGTTGGATTTGAGCGCCTCATCATGTTTGTGACCGGGGTGCAGAATATCCGCGATGTCCTGCCCTATCCGCGTACGCCGCGGAATTGCGAATTCTGATTTTAGTGCCCCGAATCGTTTTTTTAGCTTGTCATATCAGTTTTTACATGCTAGTATACTTCCCGTAACGTTATGAATATTCAACCGAAATTCACGCCCGTGCTCGACCCGGACTTTGTAGCTCCGGTACTTTGGAACAAGGCTTTTGAGGAGAAGGTCGCTGCCGCCCCCGCCTCTACAGCTATTGATATTGCGCTTACTCGTATGGATGGTACCTGTTTCCGCTGGAGCGGCAAGGTGCTGCCTTCTTCGGAGGAGAATGATGCGCTGAACAACCTTTACATAGAGCGAATTGTTAAGTTCTTGCTATGGATGAAAGGTGGCTGCACCATACAGGTGGCCGGTTCCGACAAGATTGCCGATATGCTGGCCGCAACCTATTGCGCCGGCGGTGCCCGCGAGTTCGACTGGGACTTCATCGGTAAGAAGATTTATGACCAGCCTATCCGCGTGGAGAAGGTGGCTTGCCCCTGCGAGCTGCCTGCCGAAAACTCCACTTCCGTGTCTCTGGGACGCAATCTGGACGGCTACCGCATTGGTTTCGACTTGGGGGGGTCCGACCGCAAGTGCGCCGCTGTGGTGAACGGCGAGGTGGTGTATTCCGAAGAGGTGGTGTGGGATCCCTACCACCAGACAGACCCCATGTACCAGCTTGAGGGTGTGGATGATTCCCTGCTGCGTGCCGCCAAGCACCTGCCCCAGGTGGACGCCATCGGTGGCTCTGCTGCAGGTGTGTATGTGAACAGCGAGCCTCGTGTTGGCTCCCTTTTCCGCGGTATTTCCCCGGAGGACTTCACAAATGTGATTCGCCCCATGTTCTCCACGCTCAAGGAGCGCTGGAGCGAGCGCATGGGTAAGGAGGTGCCTTTCGAGGTGGTGAACGATGGTGAGGTGACGGCTCTGGCCGGCGCCATGGGCATGAACGATGACGCTGTGCTTGGTATTGCCATGGGGACTTCTCTGGCAGCCGGTTATGTGGACCCGGAGGGGCACATCATGCCTTGGCTCAACGAGCTTGCGTTCGTTCCCGTGGACTACCAGGAGGACGGCGGCGTGGACGAGTGGTCCAAGGACAAAGGCGTGGGTGCCATGTACTTCTCCCAGCAAGCTGTGGCTCGCTTGGCTCCCCGTGCCGGATTCGACTTCGGCAGCATGCCTTACCCCGAGCAGCTTAAGAAGGTACAGGCTGCTATGGCAGAGGGGGATGAGCGCGCTCGTAAGATTTACGAGACCATCGGCGTGGAGTTTGGCTATACAATCGCCTACTTCTCCAAGTACTACGCCCTGCGCAACCTGCTCTTCTTGGGGCGCGTTGCTACCGGCGATGGCGGCCAGCTTATCATTGATAAGGCGAACGAGGTGCTCAAGGGCGAGTTCCCCGAGCTGGCTATCACGCTCTGCGTACCGGACGAGAAAACAAAGCGCCATGGTCAGGCAGTAGCCGCTGCTTCTCTTCCCAAGCTGGGATGAGGCTGAGCCCGTAAATGATTCTCAAACAGCCGGGTAGCGTGCGCGAGTGCCTGCCCGGCTCTCTTTTTCTGATTCAGAAATAATTTCCCCCATGTCCGAAAAAGCGGAAATATGGCAGTGCCCGGAGTGCGGGGCTGCTCTGGACATCTCGGCGCTAGGTTTCTATGCTGAGGTGGAGTGCGAAGCCTGTGCCTATCGTGAGCGAGTGCACACGATGCTGGCCAATTTCCGTGTAGAGGGCGTAGTGGGGATAGGCGGCATGAGCGTTGTGCTGAGAGCCCGCGATTTGGTGCTGAATCGCCCGGTGGCTATCAAAGTGCTCAATGATACCTACCGCAACCAGCCGGATCGCATATCGCGCTTCGAGAACGAATGCGCCATGATGGCTAAGGTGCGGCACGAAAATGTCGTGTCCGTGTTCTCTGCCGGGCGTGCCCGCAAGCAGTTCTATATTGTTATGGAACTGGTGGACGGCTTGGATTTGGAAACTCTTATTACCCGTGAGGGACCGCTAGATCCGCAAAAGGCGGTGGACTATACCATTCAGGTGGTGGAGGGGTTGAACGCAGCACACAAGTCCGGCCTGCTCCACCGCGACATGAAGCCTGGTAACGTTATCATTACGCCGGATGGGCATGCCAAGGTGTTGGATTTTGGTTTGGCTCTCGGCCGGAAGGATGAGGACACAGAGGAAATTATATGGGCCACCCCTTATTATGTGCCGCCGGAAACGCTGGAACGCAAAGAAGAGGACGAGCGCACGGATATATACGCGCTAGGCATGACCCTACGCTACTTGCTTACAGGCAAGGGAAGCTTCGGGGACTCTCCTGCATCCGTAAGCGAGCTACTGCGTAAAAAAGCGCATCTTCCGGCAGCCACAAGCATTTTATCCGGAGTGGATGAGACGCTGTGTGACTTAGTGGACCACATGACAGCTTATGAGCCGTCGAAGCGCCCTGTCTCATACCGAGCTCTGCTCTCGGAACTGCGAGCTGTGCAGAACGCCTTGCAACTAAGCAAGGAAGCAAATGCGCCGGAGAATAAGCGTAAAGCGCGGCGCGAGTTGTTTGTTGGTGCCGGTATTACCTTTGTTTTGGGCGTAGCAGCAGCAGTGGTGGCGATGTCGATTGCGACTCCGCCTGGGGAGCGCTCTCGGCTGGTGCCCGCGGGGGAGTATGTTCTGCCGGTGCAGCAGGCTTTGCAGCAGGCGGAGAACGCTTTGCTGGAAGAGAAATTTGAGGCTGCGTACAATATCTTCAGGAACTTTTCCGGCGAGTTCGGCGTTGCTGCGTGGGCGGCGCTGAACGCGGCCACGCTGGCAGAATTGCAGAATAGGCCACAGGAGGCGGAAGAGGCCTTGCTGCTTTTTCAATCATATATGCAGGAACGTGAGCAGGCCTCTCCTGCCGGTAAAGAGTTGCTGCAAGCAATGGAGGCCGTTGCCGCAGCACGGGAAGGAAAGACCGTGGCAGATTCTGCCATGCAAAACTCTGTTGTGCGCCTTTTACACTATTTTTGGCTTTCTCGGAATCTTTGCCGAGCCGGGCGTGGTGCAGAGGGGCAAGCCGCTATGGATAAGGCTATTCAAGAGGCCGCCGAGCTTTCTCAAAACGGTGTAGCATACGGGGCGTATGGCAAGTATTTCGAGAGCATGCCCACTGCTTGGGCTCCTGTAGAGAAACCTTCTCTTGCTCAACAAATCGAGCAGGCTCTAGCACAACATCGCTTGAAAGAGGCGCGTGAAAAATTGTCCGAATTCCTCCGGCAAGAGAACCTTCCGCCCAAGGACTCTACCGAGGCCAATGTATTGCTGGAACTTTGCGATGTGGCCGAAGCTGCATTCGCGGTCTTGCTGCGCCGCTGTGGCTCCCTGTATGAACCGGGCGCCTCTCCGGAAAATATGGCATCATTGGCCGCCAGCCTCAATATCCCGTACTTCGACGAACAGCTGCGCGTTCTTTGCCTTTTGCTCAACAAGCAATATCAGCAGGCTTTCTCGCTCTGCGACTCCCTCACCTCCGCCTCTCCCGATTCCCCCTTCGCTATCCTTACACGCGACTGGCGTGAACGCCTGCAAAACGCTGAGGGGGAGTGAGACCTAAAACTCGGTTTATCGCCCGTACTTGTCTATGAAGTTGTTGACATGAGATTCAAATCTCATGTTTTTGACCATATCGGCAACATTAGCATGCCAGAATCCTACTTTGGGCGGATATGTCATGTAGTCGCCATATAAATCCTCCAAATATAGGCGTGAGTGTCTAGGGATACTAAACTCTAGCCCCTCAAATTCAGAGTGTTTCAGGGGAAATATGTCATCATACGCGAGGATTCGTTCTTTTAGGAATGTTACTAGGGGAGATGAAAATAGTATGGGGTTATGAGAATCCTCCAAAGAATGCTGTTTGTTGTATACCTCGTTGTAAAGAATTTTCAATAATTCTGTATCAGTCATGTTTACTGCCCCGCGGGTGAAAACCATGCCTTTTCTTATCCTGAGTAATTTCTTTAACAGTTCTTCTTTGTTTTCAGGCGTAAAAGATTTGGGGTGGCTGAAGTAAGGAAAAACGTCCAGATTAAGAGGGGTACCTTTAAATCCGATTTGCATGAAAGCATGCACGTTAATGGAAAAACCTTCATCTTGAGGAAAAATGGTTGGAAATAACTCAAGCAGTTTTTCATAATCACTTCGTAACATACCAACATCTAAATCATCATCCCACGGTATGAAACCTTTGTGTCTAACAGCTCCGAGTAATGTCCCGAAATCTAACCAATAGTGCAGTCCTTGTTCAGCACATTTCCTTGCAAAAATATCCAACAATACTGTATTCCCCTGCTGAAGTAGCCTCAATTTTCCGGTGGATTGAGGAACTTCTGTAATAGGATTGTTGAAGATAATCAGTTCTCGCAATTCTTCTAAGCGTGCTTTTACGCTGTCCTCCTTTTTGGAACGGTACCACTTTAAGCCTTTTTTTACCAACTGGCGCATGCTATATGGCAGAAGGCAGGAAATCTTGTGCCTAAGTTTATTGTTGTGAATCATAACTCGTCTGTGCTTTTATGCCTGTCGATAAGATTTGAAAGACAGCCCCAATTATTCTACCTCATTACGAATCAGATGTACAGAAAAAAATGCACTTTTGTTACATCAGCCCCGTTTTTTTTACAAAAAAGTACAAAAAAGGCCCCATTTTGATAACGTTCCTCCTCTTTCGTTGCTCTGTGCCAATGGGTAAATTAGGCTGATTCTCAGCTCTGGAATATTGTTCAACTTATTTATAATGCATTATTTTGCTAAAGATGGGCTCATTTCGCCTCGGATCGGGTAACAGATAGGCAATTCAAAGCTTGCTTGGCGGTCTTTCTGGTGTCAGCTTTATTTACTCCTAGGGAGATGAGCTACTGAAGACATCTTGCGGCATAATTTGCCACCATTGCTTAGCCATTTTTCGCGTGATTCCGACCATGTTGACATACCGAGAATAGAGCAACCGGGCCGAACGATGCCCCATGTTGAGCTGTAAGCGTGCAAGGTCGCCGCAACCGGCTTTGAGATAATATGTTGCGTAGCTGTGGCGAAGACTGTCCTGCTGCCAGATTCCGGAGCCAAAGTCAGCCCGCTTGCGCAAGGCAGATAGATTGACGGAGAGACTTGCGGGCGGGGTAACTAAATCCGAGGCTGTGGCATTGGGTGGGCGGCAGGCGAGCAGCCATGCTTGCAGCGAAGCGTGCATTTCGATATGTCGCTGGCCTCCGATTTTGCTGTTAGCTGCACGTACAGAGATGATGGCATCCTCGAAATCAATATCTTGCCAGCGCAGTCGGGCACATTCTGCCGGCCGAATCCCAGCAAACGCGCACACTGCAATATAAACGAAGATGGGTTAAATCCGCCGACAACGCGCGCCGCTCTATGAGAGATGTGGCGTTTTGGGCGCGGCGCAGCTCCGTATCTGTGGCGGGCCGAGCGGCAGCTAGCAATTTGAGCAAGGCTTGCGGAGCCAGCGAGGAGATTTCTGTCTCCTGAACGTGTTGCGGCTCGATGCTCGTAACCGGGTTTTCCATACGTATGAGGCGGCGTTTTATCGCGTATGCGAACAGTGCATGCAGCTGACGACGGCCGGCATTCCAAGCTTGTGGACTGTTTGGCCAAGAGGTATTAAGCGCAGCCTGCACTACCTCCGGTGTAAAATGTTGCAATGGCATTGCGACAATCCCCGGGTTACGCTTGAAGAGAGTATGGCATGTACCGCGGCGGGCGCGATGCGTGGCGGCACTTTGGTGGTGTTTATTTGCCTCTACCTTTGATAAAATGTCCGGCAAAGTGAGGGGCTCTACTGCGACTGTATCTGAGAGTGCGCCATCCGAAGCGGAGATGGAGCATGAGGCGGAGTTGGTATTTGTTTTGTGCTCGCCGGAAAACAATTTCTGCACGGCTTCACAGAGTGTCATACCGCTGCCTTCCAGCAATTTACATGCTGCGACAGCATCCGCCGCAAGTTGAGCCGGCAGCATGGCAATGGGGTGTTCTCCGTATTGCTTTACCTGCTTGTCAACCGAGCTGATATACTCTGCTGCGGCTGAGCGTGAGGAAAAGCGTTTATATAGGCGATTTCCGGTGTGGGATAGGCGAGCCGGCAATACGACAAGCCAAGGGCTTCTGGCATGTCCCTTATACCGATCTTTGATAATTCTTAGTTTCATATATGGTATTATACAGTAGGCAACAGTAAAGGCAACACCGGATGAGAAAGTAGGGGGAAGTTGTACGCCTGTATCGCGAACATTCACCCCCCAATCACGGAAACTTATTCCTTTATTCTAAGGAAATTGTATTTATTTGTGCTCTTTTTTCGCAAAATATACATCTGATTCGTAATGAGCTACATTAGATCCCGATGATTAGGAAAATTCACTATTGCTGGTTCGGTGGTGAGAAACCCGATGCAGTAAAACGCAACGTAGAGCGCTGGGAGTTACTGAATCCAGATTTTGAAATTTGCGAGTGGAATGAAAGTAATACAGATCTTTCCGGTAGTGAATGGATCCGCAAGGCTGTTGAATGTGGAAAGTGGGCCTTTGTGGCAGATGTCGTGAGGCTGGAAAAGTTGCTAGAAGTTGGTGGTTTTTATTTCGATTCTGATGTTGAATTGATTCGGTCTCTGAGAGTTGATGGAGATAAACTGGAAATGGGGTATATGTATGACTGCGCTTTGGGTACAGCTGTCATGTATGCTCCGCCCAGTCATCCCTATCTGTGCGAAATTCTGCATTCATATCAATATTTGAATCCTGAAAGATAGATTGTGAATAATACAATACTTACTGCCTATTTTATTAACCGCGTTCCCGGATTTTTTCTTAATGGTCGCCCATGGGAAAATGAGTGCTGTCGTCTTTATTCTAAAGAAACTTTTGAGCAGCCCTCATTGATTAAGTCGCGAGGTGTTAGTATTCATCACTGTTGTGGTTCCTGGAAAAAGGAATTGGGGCGTTCTTTCGATTTCAACGGTGGTGTAGGAATGTTAGCACACCTGTTCAAGTGGGGAGCTCGCAAGCGTCGCACTTGGCAGGCTGCTCGTAATAATGAGTTTACTCCATGTTATCGGGCGGCCCTTCGTGGTGAGAGTATCCCCTTTGACGTATCCGGAATTTATACGACCGAAAATCCTTATAATTGAGTATGAGTATATTTAAGATAAGCAGAGGCTGGGCTGTAGATGCAGAGAAGTGTATCAGCTATTTTCAGACAATATTGACCGTATGCGGAATTCCTGTTCTTAAAACTAGAAGAACATCTGAGAGGATAGTATACTTGTTTGGAATTCCCATATACAAGAAAACATTGAGAAGGCAGACGCCGGGCGAAGCTGTCATGCATTTACTGTCCGCTACAGTAGATGTTACAGCCATGCCTCCTGCAAGTGGAACATTGCGCACCTTTCAGTTGGCGGAACTTGCATTGCTTAAGAAAGTAGATTCTGTGTGTATGAAGCATGGAATTCGATATTGGCTTGATTTTGGTACCTTACTTGGGGCTGTACGACACAAGGGCTTTATACCATGGGATGACGATGTGGATATATCAATGCTGCGGCAAGATTATGAGAAATTCCTCTCCGTGTGCCATGATGAATTCCCATCCGATATGTACTCATTTAATTCCATGGGTTTTTTACAGATTCATCTGAAAGGTACTATGCTGCAGGTAGATATTTTTCCCTATGATCGAGCTGCGGAAGTCTGGTTTCCTGAGGGGGATATAGAAGCGGCTTTTAATAAACGAGTAAGTTATGCTCTGTCAAAGTTGAAGTTTGACATAGATTTGCATAACGATCAAGAAGATTGTATTACGAATTATACATATGAACAGAGGCGTGAGTTATATAGAAAAGATATTTTACAAGGTCGCAATCCAGATCCGGAGGGGAATTTATTCGCCTCTTTTGAAATTGCTGTTACAAAACGATTTTCCCTGAAGAATGAATGGATCTTTCCATTGAGAAAATGCTGTTATGAGGGACTTTCTCTACCCGCACCGAACAAGCCTGAGATGATTTTATTTACTCATTACAGAGATTGGGGAAGTGTGCCTCGAAATCCATATAGGCATTTTGATATGTCTTCTATTGGAAAACGAGACTATGAGAAGCTTTTAGAGATAGTTAAGAACGGACTTGAATAAGCAATGACAATGGTTTGTAAGAGAGGTTATTTCATATACACCTCCCCCTCAGTCAGAGCGGTGAGTTGTTGGAGGGCTCGGGCGAGGTAGCGGATGACGAGAAAGAGGGTGGCAAGTAGGGGAAGGCCGATAATGAGGTAGCCCATCCAAGTCATCTTACTGACGGCATAGTTGTACTGCACTGCTTGCTCGGCAGCTGGCATGTCCGGCACGGGAAGCAGGAAGTAAAGAGCTAGGCCGAAGTTTAAGGCTGCCGAAAAGAGCAGGGACCCCGCTGTCATGAGGGCGGCGCGTTGCAGGACTGCGTTGTAGCCACTTTGCAGACCTTTCTCCTGCACGGTAGCTTCGATTCGTCGGATGTCGAAGAGTGCATCCGAGAACACGCAGGCTCGCAGCAGCGAGCCCTCTTTACCGCCTCCTACCAGCATGGCTCCGGAAAGGAGCAGGGCTATGATGGCTTCTTTTGCTGCGTACCACCACGGGGTGTCGGGGCGAATAGCGAGGGCATCTCCCGTGTTAGCATAGATGGTAACAACGCCTGTGAGGATGGTACCAAGGAGGCCGAACGCGGTCATGGCCTCTACCTTGCGTTCTGTGACAAGGCTGTATACACCGCATCCTATGGGCAGTGCTAGTGCCACTACCATAGCCCAAGTGGTACCTAGGTGCCAGAGCTTGTCTCCGGAGGCAGAGCAGTTGTCCAGTATGAGAACCGGCGCTAGGACACTCAGCAGAACGTTTAGCAGGCTTTTGGTGGCTTTATCCATGGAAAATTATTTCATGCTCGCGATAGCTGCTGCCATGTCCGTTGCACGGAAAGTGCTGCTGCCGGCTACGAGGCAGTCCGCCCCGGCTGCGGCGCAGAGCGGAGCCTGTGTGGCACCGATACCTCCATCCATTTGAATGATGAACTTCAGCCCCTGTGCTTTGCGGGCTGCATCCAACACGCGCACTTTCTCCAGAACTTCACCCATGAAGCTTTGCCCCCCGAATCCGGGCACCACACTCATCACCAGCACCATGTCCAGCTCTGCAAGGTAGGGAAGTACTTTTTCAACGGGAGTGGAGGGATTCACTGCTAATCCGGCATGGGCTCCACCGGAGCGGATAGCTGCCAGCGTGGTGTGCAGGTCTACAGCACCTTCGCGTTCTACATGGATTGTTATCATGTTCATGCCGGCTTTCAGAAAGCGTGGCAGGTAGTGATCCGGAGCCTCAATCATGAGGTGGGCATCCAGATAAGCTTCTGCCGGCACGCTGTTGCGAATTGCAGCACAGATGTCCGGACCGAAAGAGATATTGTCCACAAAGGAGCCATCCATCACATCGAGGTGCAGCCAGTCCGCCCCGGAGGCAAGGGCGCGGGAAGCTTCTTCTCCGATGCGACGGAAATCGCAGGCAAGCATGGAAGGTGCTATGAGCATAGTTTGTGTGCGTGGTTTCTATTTTACGGCTTCGAGCATACCCGCAAAGTATCCATTTGGCAAGTGAAAAGATGATTTTAATCGAAGAAAACGCGTATTAGCTCGTCGGGCGTAAGTTTGAGTGGGTTATTTGCCAGCCTGTCAGTATTGACGGCACTAGCAATGCTGCGGATGGAGGTGATACCCAGTTCATTTGTGCTGTATACCAGTCCGATGTTTCGGTACAGTTCGCTAAACCACTTTCGGAAGTCTCCATTTTGTACCCCGAGTATTTCTGCCAATTTTTGCATTTTGTTGCGCAGTGTAGATGCTATTTCTGCGTTATTGTAGTGAAGTTCAGCGAGGCCGGGGAGGCTCAGTGCCACGGCGTGTCCATGCGGAATACCGTAGTCTTGTGTAATTTTGTACGAGAGCGCATGTGCTGCCGTGGTGCGGGTTATGCTGATGCACTTGCCTGCTAGGCAGGATGCTTCTGCCATAGCAGCTGCGGAGCCTGTTTCCTTCGTGTTTACAAATGTTGCGAGTGCGTCTCGACAAAGCTCAATGGCTCGCAGCGCGTAAGCATCGCTATCCGCCGTGGCTCCTCGAGACCAGTAGCCCTCTATTGCCTGAGCTAGGGCATCCATGCCGCATGAGGCTTTCAGGTACGCGGGCGCATCAACCATTAGCTCACTATCCACCAATGCATAGTCCGGCATTACTGCAGGGGAGTCCAGAGAATACTTGTTGCTGTCTATGTAAACTACCGCAAAGCGCGTGACCTCGCTTCCGGTGCCGGCGGTCGTAGGAATGGCGACCATCGGAGTTTTGCGAATGAGCGGGCGGTTATTGTTGAAATATGCTTTAATGTCGATGGCGTTGTCGACAGCTGCTCGGTACAGCTTTGCAAAATCGATGGTAGAACCTCCGCCTAAAGCGACTATTGCGTCCGGGCGTTTGAAGTTGCATGCTAGGGCGGCGTTTACATCTTCCGCAGTAGGGTTCGGGCTTATGGCAGAGTAGAGCACTACCTCACATCCTTCCAAATACGCACGAAGCTGCTCTCCGTGTTTTTGTTGACAGCGTTCAGAGCAGAAAAGAAGAATGCTTCTCCAATGATTTACCTCAACGAGTCGTCTTAACTCCGAGAATGCTCCGGGGGCTATGATGCTCTTGCCTTCCTCTGCAAACCGCATGAGTATTTCTTTGTTTTCGACCGGTTTTTCTTTGGGGCGTCCTAAGTCCGAGCGAGAACCGCACGATACAATAATTTCCAGCATTGCAGCTCCACCGACAGAAAGAAATTCCGGTAGGAAATCGGTTAGTTCTGCGGCCGTTTCTGCTTTGCGGTAGAACTTGTAACCACAGGCGCAGGCCATTTTGCCAAGATTCAGTTTGTTTGCTACCGTGGGCTGTCCGCCTACGGAATCGTGAGCCGAGTTGTTGAGGACAATATGTCGAAGATTAGGCAATTCTGCTGTGCCAATAAGCGCAGATGCTCCCAGGTGCATGAGCATGGCGCCATCTCCATCTAGGCAGATGACACGGCGTTCCGGCCTGTTTATCGCAACTCCCATTGCTATAGATGATGCGTGTCCCATGCCTCCTACGGTTAGAAAATCCGCGCGGTGAGACTCCCCTTCGCGCTCTCTGTATTCATACAACTCGCGCGAAATCTGGCCGGTCGTAGAGATAATGATATCATCCTGACTCAGCATGGAGGCTACAGTACAGATGGCCTCTTCGCGGCTCATTTCTGCGCTGTTCCGGCGTTTGTTCTGTAGGGAATATGGCTCGAAAGTGCCCTTGCGAACCACGAGGGCATAGGGTTTGCTATGCTTGTGCATGTAGTCGCAGGCTGCTTCTATCTGCTTTTGCGCTTCTGCTTCCGAAGAGGATAACACTGCGTAGGCGATTCCCATTGTTTCCAGTAAGGGGAGCGTAACCTTTCCTTGTTTAACATGTTGAGGCTCGTCTTTAGTGCCGGGCTCACCTCTCCAACCTACGAGAAGTAACACCGGTATGCTGTATACATCTTCATCCATGAGCGAAAGCAAGGGATTCACACAGTTCCCTTGTCCGGAATTCTGCATGTAAACGAGAGCCGGCCGTCCGGTTGCCAGAAAGTGGCCGCACGCCATGCCTATGGCATTCCCCTCATTGGCTGTAATGATGTTGTGCCGGCAGTCCGCATGGTCGGTGATGTAGGCGCAGATGCTTTTGAGCAGGCTGTCCGGCACACCGTAGAAAGCATCAATCCCTTGTTGCTCCAGTTTTTCTATGAAGAAATCCGCTTTCATGATGTTTTAGCAAGAACCGGGAATGAGCGTAATGATGTCCTTAATTTTCATGCAGTAATCACTCGAAGCTTCTTTTGCTCGATGGTGCGTGAGTATGCTTGTCGCAACATTCATCATGGCCGGGTATGCTGCTCGCAGCAGTTGATTGGCGTATATGACAATGTTCACCCCAAGTTCGGCAAACTCGGATTCGTACATGTGATTGAATGAAGAAGGTACGACAACAAGCGGTTTCCTGTTTGGAAGCTGATTATAAAGATTACAGAACTCTCTAATTTCCTCTCCATCCGCCTTGCGAGAGTGTATCATGATGCCATCAGCCCCGGCGTCCAGATAAGCTTTTGCTCTCAATATGGCGTCATCCATACCGGCATTCAGTATTAGACTTTCAATGCGGGCGATTATCATGAACGTGTCTGTCACACGCGCGGCGTGACCGGCTTTTATCTTTTCGCAGAAACTTTCTATGTTGTCCTGCGTCTGCTCTACTTCGGTGCCGAAAAGTGAGTTTTTTTTGAGCCCCACCTTGTCTTCGATAATGACAGCGGATACACCGAGACGTTCCAGGGATCGGACTGTGAAAACAAAATGTTCCGTCGGTCCCCCACTGTCGGCATCGTAAATGATAGGTTTAGTAGTTGCCTCCAATATGTCGTTTAGAACTTCTGCTCGGCTGGAAGTGTCTAGGTAGCCAATGTCCGGCTTGGCTTTGGCGGCGGATTGAGTGAGGGAGGAAATCCAGATGCCGTCAAACTCAACTTTTTTACCTTTCTCGTTGATAGAGGCATTTTCAACGATAAGACCGCTTAATCCGTTGTGCGCTTCGCATACGGTGACTATGTCCTTGTTTTCAATTAGGCGTTTCAGGCGCATGGCGCGTACGGCCGGTGTTGTACCAATGCTTTTGAGTGCTTGGTTGAGAGCGGTGGAGGAGATGCCTTCGGTATAGGGGATGTCTATAACCTGTCCCCCCCACTGGCTCATTACTTCAATAATGCGTCGGCGAGTCTCTGCTTGAGGACCGGTTTTCCAGTCATCCCCGTGTAGTACATAGTCCGGCTTGATTCGCAGAAGATTAGGTACATAATCCAACGTTTCTTGGGCTATGACTTTCGACACACCCTTCACATTCTCGACGATAACTTTTCGCTGCTCCCAGCTCATGTATGGAAGTCGTTTGTAGCTCGCAATAGCCTTGTCCGTGAGAAGACCCACTATAATTTCACCACCGATTTCGCGCGCTTTTTCGATGATATTCAAATGTCCCGGATGCAGCAAATCTGCACTCATGCCGATGTATATCGTTTTCATGAAGCCTAGTGTTTAATTATGGTTGCGATATGGAGTGACCCAAAGGGAGAATACCATATACAAATGGAGGCGTCAAGAAACGTTACGTTCTGTCCAAGGGTAAAGTCCGTCATATGTCTGCTAAAACAAGAAATGTCAGCAAAGAGCCCCATTTTGCTTGCAATAGGCAAAAAATGCTGTAAAATACCCCGCGTTATGGCAGACCGTACCTATACAGACCCCGTTCGGATGGAAAAAATCGTCAGCCTTTGCAAGCGCAAGGGCTTCATCTTTCAGGCAGCCGAAATCTATGGCGGCCTCAACGGTTGCTGGGACTACGGTCCCTTGGGCGTGGAGCTCAAACGTAATCTGAAGGATTATTGGTGGCGCGTGCATGTGCAGGAGCGCCCGGATATTTTGGGTATGGACGGTTCTATCCTGACGCACAACTCCGTGCTGGTAGCTTCCGGCCATGTGGGAGGATTCTCCGACCCGCTCTGCGATTGTTTGCTGAGCAAGGAACGCCTGCGTGCCGACCAGATACCAGCTCAGAGTGGTGTGGCTCTCTGGTGGAAGGGTGCCGCCATGAAAGATGGCTCTTGGAGCACGAAAAAGGAGTTCTCCATGCTTACCCCCGAGGGCAATGAGAAGGAGGTGAAAGCCGCACGCCGCAGTGCTTTGCAGTACTACAGCCAGATTTCCGGCAAGAATCTCCCTGTGGCTGAGCTGGAGCTTTTGGAGGAGAGCACCGAGACTGTGACTGACAGCGTGCGTTACAACCCGACCAATGGTTCTCTGGTTACGGAGGCTCGTTCCTTTAACTTGATGTTTAAGACTACCATCGGTGCTACTTCCGATGAGAACGACCCCTCCAGCATCGGCTGGTTGCGCCCGGAGACGGCCCAGAGCATCTTCTGCCAGTATAAGAATATTCTGGATTCTTCTCGTACCAAGATTCCCTTTGGTATTGCGCAGATAGGCAAATCTTTCCGCAACGAGATTAATCCCCGCAATTTCACTTTCCGCTCCCGCGAGTTTGAGCAGATGGAGGTGGAGTATTTCTGCCGCGCAGAGGATGGTTTCCGGCTCACGGATGAGTGGCTGGAGAAGAGCCTGCAGTTCTATGAGAATATCGGCATTGCCCGCGATAAGATACATATCCTCGATGTGCCGGAGGATGAACGCGCTTTCTACTCCAAAAAGACATACGATTTGGAGTATGAGTTCCCCTTCGGTGTGCAGGAACTTATGGGGATTGCCTACCGTACGGACTATGACCTGGGACGCCATCAGGAGGGCTCCGGCAAGCCTATGGAGTACTTCGATGAAGCCTCGCGCGATCGCTTCATCCCCCACGTGGTGGAGCCTTCTGCCGGCTGCGACCGCTCTGTGTTGGCTGTTATCTGCGAGGCTTTCGACGAGGAGGAGCTCGGCAAGGACGGCAAGAGCGACATTCGCACCGTCATGCGTTTCCACCCGCGCATGGCTCCCATCAAGGCTGCTATTTTCCCGCTGCTCAAGAAGAACGCCGAGCAGGTGCGCATAGCCCGTGCTATCGAGGCTGAGCTGCGCCCCTTCATGAACGTGTTTTATGATGAGAGCGGTGCGGTGGGACGCCGCTACCGCCGCCAAGATGAGGTGGGTACTCCTTTCTGCATAACGGTTGATTTCGAGACTCTCGGCGAGGAGGGCGACCCCGCGTTGAAGGATACGGTCACCATTCGCCATCGCGATTCCATGGAGCAGGAGCGTGTGGCCATTGCAGACCTGTTGCCTTGGCTACTTAAAAAGATACACTAATCATAATATAAGTCCCGCAGGTGCTCCGAGCGCCTGCGGGACAAAAGTATGAAACCTTATGAAATGCCTTTCCTCCCTCAGCAATGAGCTTCGAGAACAGGTGTTGCTTGCCATGCTGCCCGGCGAGATGCCGGTGTGGGCTGCTCAGCCTGTCCCCACGCTTGTGAATCGCTTGTCGATTCCCTCCATTTTCTTCGCCGTGTTTGCTCTGATGATCAGCACCTTGTTTGTGGTACTGGGAGGAGCGAGCGGACTGCCTTTTCTGCTGGTGCTGGTTGGTATACCCGTGGCGATGGTGGTGCAGATATACAGGCGCATGAAGCGAACTGTTTATATCATATCCGAGCGACGCGCTTTGGTGGTACGCCCTGCCGGGCGCAAAGGCTGGCAGGCTCTTGCCTGGCCGCTGACTCCCGGGCTTGTGAAAGAGCGGGTATTGCGAGCGGATGGTAGCGGCGACCTCATATTGGGCTATGAGCTGGGGAAAGGAACTGAGGGGGATATAGACGCTGAACCACGTGGCTTTTTTAATCTGCCGGATCTTCGGCCTGTGGAGTTGTTGTTGGCTGATATTCCCCCGGTTATTCCGGAGGAATCGAAAAGCACTCATTTGGATGAAATACCGCTTCGTTGGCGCGAGCGGCTGCAAAACGCCTTGCTGCCCGGTGAGAATGTAGTTTGGCAGCGGGGCGCAACAGGCGGCGCATCGTCCGGGCTATATGTTTTGACAAACAGGCGTGCTCTTGTGTTGGCGGGCGATACGTGCCGTTGTTTCCCTCGGCATGCGGATATGCTCTACGAGCTTGTACGCCACACGGATGGTACGGTGAGTTTGGTTCTCGGTCCGGATTGGGAACTCGCAAATGGCAAAAAGCCCGGGCGAGTAGGCTTTTTGCATCTCGCGGCGGATGAGTGGGAAGCTGTTTATGATATGCTCAAAAAGCCATGTGCCGAAACGACTCGATAGAATCTGATTTGCTGCCCTGCGAACAGCTTCTGTTTCACCATGTGCAGCCGCGTGGGTGGCATTGGTGGAGGCAATGGATTGCGGATATTTTTGTGCGAGCTCTGCCGGTGTTCTTTTTGCTTATGGTGCCGGTTGTATTGTGTTGTGCTCGGTTGGCTCCGGCACAGGTGATGTTCTGGCTTTGCGTCGTGCTATGCGTCATGCTACTTATGCTCGTTATATATGTGAAGCAGCGTTTACAGGAGCTCACATGCTTGTGTGTTACCACACAGCGAGTTATTTCCCATGAGCGAGCCGAGGGGCATACAATGGTGTGGAGTTACCCACTGCCTCTGTTACAAGTGCAGGTGGGGGCGCAATCCGTAATGCTGCGCTGTGGGG
>JAZNTO010000149.1:0-7255 GCA_045591805.1 Akkermansia sp.
TATATCTGTTGCTCCACAGTGTTTTGTAAGTGTTCTGCCCAGCTGCTGTGAGTTTGGCTCGGTAGGGGCGGCAGGGGTTGGGGTATGTTGGGCAGATTTGGGGCGGAAACAGCTTGCTGTCGGGGTGGGCGAGCTGCCGCCGGCCGGGGCGCCCGATATGGCGGTTGCTTGGGCTTGGGGGGCGCAACGGGGAGCGGTTGGGGGGCTGCGACTACCTCCGGCACGTTGTATGAGGGCAGGGAAGAAAGGGAGTGTTGCTGCGCGGCGAAATCACGCGCGCGCTGCTCCTGCTCAGCCACCATGGCGTTGAGCTTGTGCACCAAGTCGTTGGACATGGCTTCCAGAGCCTGTTTCTGCGGCTCGGTTGTTACCTCGTTGCCGTGGGGTATGTCGATGTTGGGGGCTTTCATGGCGGGTATGGGGGTGGGGAAAAATCAGTCCAGATTCAGCTCGCTCTGCACATGCTGCCCTCCCGGGCGAATCGGGCGCTGTTGAGCAGCAACCGGGTGTGGGCGGGGATGCTGCTCTTCCGCTTCGCCGACTTTCATGGCTTTCAGTACGGCCTTTACCATCTTCTGCTTGTCGCCCGCGGCCTGCCAGGCCAGATACAGGAAATCCGCCGGGTGTATATTGCCGTGTTCGCGCAGGAAAGTGCGATCCGCTTCGTCGTAGTACATCAGCTCGCTGTCCAGGATACCGTGCAGCTTGGCTTCCGCCTTGCGGATGATGCGGGGTAGGTAGGGAATCCCCTGGAAATCATCATCCGCCGAAGGTAAATCCATGGCGCGCACGGGCTTTGCTTTGCCGGCTCTGCCGCGCTGTGCCGTCAGGAAAAAGGTGCGTCGTGCGGCTGCGATGAGTAGGATGGTGCTTGGAGATGGTTCTCCCAGAGTGGCGTAGTCTTGTACATACGCGAGCATTTCTTCCGGTGTGTAGCCGATTTCTGCCAGCAGCTCCGCCTCTGCGGGCAGGAAAAAGTTCCCGGCAGTGCTCTGCGGTCTCTCATGATAGCGGGTTACAGCGTCCCGCAGCAGTGTCATGAAGGTATCATTCCATTCCATGCCCTTCATTATAGGTTATGCGAGAGCATGCGGCAAGTACAAAACATGTCTTTTTTGTGTTATGTTTTGCGAGGAAAAGAATGACGTGCCGCAGGCTTGCCAAAATGATAATTCGGCTTCAGAATAAGCCTCCATGAATTCCGCCAATCAACTCACCACTCCTTCGCTTTTTCGCTTACTCACACTCTGGGGAGCGGATGTTGCTGTAGCTTCGCTGTGTTGGTGTGTGTTTGTGGCAGAGCATTTGCGTATTACGATGCTTACTGTGGGGCCTTTGGTGGTGCTGTCTGCAAGTATCTGGCTGGTGGTGATGCTGGGGCGTATCGTAGCCGCGCTGGGTGGACGCACGGCCGGCAATGCGGCGTATTATCGTAGCCACTTGGCACCGTTGTTGCCGGTCTGGGTGGCGGTGTTGTGTGCTACACTGTGGATGCTGTTTTTCCGCGTGGGTCAGTCGTTGTTGCATTTCGGCATATTGCCGCTGTGTTTTTTGGGGGCAGCACGCTTCCCGCTGTTGCGGCACCTGCGGGAGTATGTGGCATGGTGTTGCGCTTGCGCTTTTGTGTTCGCCTGTGCCGCACCTGCCTACTATTACAGCTTTTCGCTCTCTCCGCTGCATGTTGTCCGCAGCACGCCTCTGTGGCTGTTGGCAGCGGTATTTTTTCTGTTTTTTTCTGAGCGTCAGCGCGAAGCGTGTGCAGAAGGTGTCCGCGGCGTGCTGACGGTTATCTGCCACTTGCTGCTGTTTGCCTGCTGCGTGAATCTGGCAGTACGTGAGCCCTCCTACATGCGCGTGTTCTATGTGTCGCTTAGCATGTCTGTAGCCGTGCTGCATGTGCTGAGCCGTCTTCGCTCCCGGCTGCCGGAAATAACATGGTATGCGCTGGGGTGGTCTCTGCTTGCCTTGCCTGCATTGGTGGGCATTCTGACAAGTTCCAATGGTTGAGTGCAGCGCGACCCTTTCACTGCACCGCCGCATCCGGCAGGGGGCTCATGCCTCGGGCTTTACTGCTTTGCGGCGGAGGCGTAGGATGTTGACCGGGGCTTCCGTGGCTTGCACAGGCAGCAGAATATTCCCGGGCAGGCGCAGCCGGTAACTGCCTTGCCGCGGTAGGCTGAAAGTGGCAAACTTGCGCATGTCGTCCTGCGTGGTGGGCAGGGGGTGTTCCTCCAGCACTTTGCCGGCGGCATCCACCAGTTGCACGGGTATTACATCCTGCGTGCGCGGGTGGATGTCCAGCATGAGCCGCTGGTGGTCTGCCGGCAAGCCGGCTGCGGCATACCAAGCCACAGAGAGCTCGCGGTAGCGAGCTGTCACATCCTCCGCTGCAATGGGGGCTCGGAGCATATCCCCTACGGGGAAGACGTGGCTACCCTGCGGGTGCTGGGCTACGATGCGCTGCCACGGGTGCTCAGGGTCTAGCATACCGATGTTTTCCATGACCCACGGGGTGTTGAAGTCCTTTTCGTTGAACTCTATCATCTGCCACTTGCCGTCCAGCCAGACTTCCGGCCAAGTGTGGTTGCCTCGTATGTGGTTCCAAGTGGGGACCCCCACGGCTCGTGCCGGTATGCCTACGGAGCGGAATGCGCACACCATGAGTATCGTCTGCCCGGTGCAGGAGATTTTTTTCTCCGCCAGTGCTTCCGGCGCATTCATATCCTGGCGGCGACGCTCGGCGGAGTAGTAGGCTCCGGTGAGCTTGGTCATGTTGGCGGCTATGTGCAGCACGGCCTCTCGTGCGGTTTGGCAATGCTGCACGGCGGGGCGGAAGATGGCTTCTACGGGCTTGCGCCAGTCGCAGGGCGTCTCGCTGAGCACGCGATTGCTCTCCAGAAAGTGCTTGCGCACGTCTTCCGGTATGTCTTGTTGCCATTGAGCGAATGCCGCCGGGCAGATGAGTAAGACGGCGCCCAGGAGGACGAGAAGGCGGTTCATGACAATACAGAGCCGTAGAGGGTGAAGCCGGTGCATTCGTCGATACGGACGGGGACGATACTGCCGACTGTTGCGGAGCCTCCGGCGATGATGACGGGCTTGTTCTGCGAAGTGCGCCCCTGCAGGCGGTCGGGGTTGGTCTTGCTGGGACCTTCCACCAGTATGCTCTGCTGTGTGCCTACCAGTGCCATGTTCCGCGCAGTGGCGATGCGGTTCACGCATTCCAGTAGGTCGTGGTTGCGCTCTTCCTTTACACGCAGGCAAATCTGTTCTGCCATGGCTGCGGCGGGTGTATCGCGACGCGGCGAGTATTGGAAGATGAAGGCGTTGTCGAACTGTATGCGCTCCACGGCGGCTTTGGTTTGCAAGTAGTCTTCGTGCGTTTCGCCGGGGAAACCCACGATGATGTCTGTGGTGATGGCCAAGTCCGGGCGAGCCTCGCGCATGGCCTCGCAGAGCCGGAGGTATTTTTCATTCTTGTAGGGGCGCAGCATCAGTTTGAGAATGCGGTCGCTGCCGCTCTGCATGGGGAAGTGGATGTGGCTGCACAGCTTAGGCAGGTAGGTGTAAGCCTTCACCAAATCCTCGCGGAACCCGATGGGGTGCGGCGAGGTGAAGCGTATGCGCTCCAGCCCGTCAATCTCGTGAAGGGCCTCCAGCAGACGCACAAAGGCTCCGCGCCCATCGATAAGCGGTTCATCCTTGCCGTAGCGGTTCACAATCTGCCCCAGGAGGGTGATTTCCTTCACGCCGCGAGCCACTAGCTCACGCGCTTCCACCAGAATATCCTCCTGCGGACGACTGCATTCACTGCCACGAGTGCTGGGCACGATGCAGTAGGAGCATTTCATATCGCAGCCCTGCATGATGGAAACGAACGCTGTACAATTACCTGCAGGGGGGAGATGGTCTTTAATAGCATTCTGGAAACCATCCTCGTGCTCTACGGCACAGATATGAGCCCCCCTGCGGAACGGCTCTGTGATATTCTGCCCCAAGCGGCTGCGCAGCAGGCGGTTACAGTGCAGGTATACTTTGTGGTACTGGTGCGTGCCGCTCACCAAATCGAGTCGCGGAATATCGCGGAAGAGGCTACGCTGACGGCTCTGGCACATGCAGCCCATGAAGCCGTACACCACCCAGGGCTTGGCCGTGGGGCGGGAGCAAAGCAGCCCCATCTTACCGAGGGCTTTCAGCTCCGCCTTTTCACGCACGGAGCAAGTGTTGATGAGGATGACATCTGCCTCTGCCTCATCTTTTGTGATGTCGTAGCCACCCGCCAGGAACATGCTCAGCACCTGTTCGCTGTCACGCTCGTTCATCTGGCATCCATAGGTCTTTATCAGTACACTCGGCATGGTCTGAATGATAAAATTCGGGCGGGAGTGTAGCAGGTTATACCCGTTTTGGCAAGCCTTTTATTCGCCTGTAAACTCAATCTCATGCCCTTTGTGAGCCTGGCGGATGTTGCGGATATAGCGTTGGCGGGCAGGGTGGTTGATGTAGCGGGCGTGCCATTCATCCGGCAGCATGGCTACAGATTTATGGTTCATCTTCGTCACCGTGGCTTTCACAATGCCGTGCAGGCAATCGATGTGCATAAGCTCCTTGCCTTTGCTGTCCTTCAGGCTCAGTCGGTCGAGGATGTGGGCGTGGGCGGAAAGAGACGGAGGCAACATTGTTTCCGAGATATAGGAATGCCCGCGCCCATCGGTCACGACATTGACGTAAAAATGGGGAAGAAACTCGTGTTCCGGTATGGGAGGGGCAGCTGTGGCATGGCTCAGAATGCTACGCAGGGCTGCCAGCTCGCTGCGGCTGAGCTTTACGCCTTTCACCGGTGGCATATCTCCACCGCTGCAACAGCAATCGCCCGGTACGCGACAGAATTCTGCCGTAGCAGCCTCTGCCAGCTTCTGCTGAAACGCTTTGAAGGTCTGTTGTCTATTGTGGCAATGTTCAGCATACTCCTGTGCTTTGCGTCCGGCATTGATTCGTGCAGCTTTCTGCTCCAGCATCTCCATCGTTGGCGGTTCGGGAACCGTGTTGCAGGCTGTTGCCAGAAGCAGCGTAATTATGGCGGCAATGATTGTCTTCATTTTTCGGTAAAGTAAGCCTTCTGCGGGTGGTAGAGATAGGTCTTGCGAATCTTGTGTCTTGTGACATGGGAGTCTTCTTTTTCGTCCGCAGAACGCAGCTCGGTATAGAACACATGCAGCTGAGTGGCATCTCCGGACGTGTCATCCAGTACCAGGCTTGCCATGGGCGGGGAGAACACGCTGCCGTTGTCGTGAGCATCGTAGAAGGGAATTGTTATTCCGGGAAGGGAGATGGTACCATTACCTTTGGATGTGGTGTGAACAGACATGGAAACATTGCTGCTATTTATTCTCAGCACGCCGTTCAAATCGTATTCCCCCATCTCCGGCACCAGACGTTGCAAATGTGCACTGAGGTCAATGCGTTCGCCCGCCTTCAGCAGAATATAGAAGTCTTGCCCCTTGGGAGTCGTTTCGCGCTTCGGGTTGAGGATATGTTCCAAGCGATGAGCATCTGCATCTCCTAGCTCAATTTTAGCCAGTTGCGTAGTGCATGAGGAGGAGCAGATGAAGTCATCCCGCAGACTCAGAAGAGTGGAGCCATCTTCCGAAAGAAAATCGAGATAGGTATGATACGCCGGTGTGGCATAGAGCTCTGCTTCTCTCTGCACAGGCTGAGCTCCGGAAAGAATGCGGCGCAGCTCTGCCTGCTCGGATGGGGAGATGGAAATGGTGGTGTGTTTTGCGGTGTCGCGGATATGGCATTTACGCAGTCGGATTGTGGCGCAATTCTCCGCCGCTGCTTTTACCTTCTGGGTAAACTGTTTGTTGAAGGCTATACCTTTGGCCGGGAGTTTTTTGCTCCGATGTTCGGGGGCTGCATAGGTGGCATCTATTGTAGCCTGCTGCTGTTGTTGCATGGCAAGACTGTAACAGATATCGTTCGGCAGGCTGAGGGCAGAGAGGACAATGGAACCGGGAATATCTATAGCCACAAAGGCCAATATGGATACCGGCACTGTCCAGTATCGGTGAGGCGAAGGTTCCGGCGACATCAGCCTAATGGGGCGGTACTCATTGCCCACCATGTACCATGGATAAACATGTCGCATCTTTTCCGACTTCTGCTCAGGCACGGTGTATGCCGGCAGAGAATCTCGCGTTTGCCCGGAATCCGGGGAGAAGTAGCATTGCTCCTGCAACACCTCTTCTATTGTAAAGTTAGCATGCGGCAACTGACTAAAAGTAGGATCCTGAATAGTAACGGGATGATTTTCGGAAAGCCTTACACGCTTTGTTTCTACATATTGCGTGTCGCCTACACGGTATATTTTCCAATCGCCTGTGTCAATAGGAACAATGAGAGCCTCACTTTTCCGGTCAAAGTTGCTGATGGCTCCCGCTACGTCTACGCGAACGCAAGCGGTAAGAGCACATGTGGTAAGAATAAGGAAGGTTGGGGTCGATTTCATCGTGTCAGATAGTTAAGACTCGTATTCTGTCGGGTCCGGGATTCCGGCAGCGGTGAAGGATTCCCGTCGTTCGCGGCAGGTGGCACATTGGCCGCAGTGCTGCTCGCGTCCGCAGTAGCAGGAATAGGTGTGGGCAAAGTCCACCCCCAGAGAGGCACCGATGGCAGTAATCTCCTCCTTCGTGTTGGTGATGAAGGGACGCAGAATCTGCAGCCCGGCGTAGGTACCCAGAGAAATAGCAGAGGCCATGGCGGCCATGAAATCCTCCCGACAATCCGGGTAGAGAGCGTGGTCGCCACCATGGGCGGCGATGACAATGCCCTCTGCTTCGTTGCTCTCGGCAATGCCGGCGGCAATAGCTAGGAAGATGCCATTGCGGAACGGGACAACTGTCTGTTTCAGGTTATCCTCCGCATAATCGGCGGTGGGTATGGCATCAGCCCCGCTGAGCAGAGCACTCTGCAGGTGGGCTGAGATGCTGCGCAAATCAATTTCGTGGTAGGGAACACGAAGCTGCTCTGCCTGCCGGCGGGCACAGGCTAACTCCCGGGCGGCGTGGTTGCTGCCGTAGTTGAAAGAAAGGGCACACACCACCTCGTGGTGGCGGTGTGCCCAGTGAAGTGCTGTGGTGGAATCCAGCCCGCCGGAAAGTAAAACGGCTACTTTCATGCAGGTCGGTTCTCCGGCTTGTGCTCTGCTGTGCAGGTAAGCTGAATGCCGCCGCGTGCGCCGAACCTACCTTCC
>JAZNTO010000150.1:0-21990 GCA_045591805.1 Akkermansia sp.
CCCGAGCGCTTCCTCAAACCCCGCCACCACTACGACCCGGACTGGTCCGGAGACCCGGATTGGGGCTGGGGCTACTACTTCTTCAAAGGCGCCTACGATGCGCTGAAGTAAAAAAATCCGGCGTTCTTTTTCTTCATCCCCGGCAGTATATAAATACTGGTGGGGATGAATTTTATAGCTTAATCATAATACAGCAGTCACATTCGTATATCATATACGCCGACTCTTACAATACCGCCACACCATGCTAGCACAGACTATTCGTAGCTAGTTTTTTGAACAATGGAACAGCCGTAAAGCGCTTCACTATAATGCTTCCAAACTTTTATTTCGACTGCTTTCATCTGTTCTTACGCCCGACTCCGGATTATTTATCTCCTTAATACCGCCACGCATATCTTCACAAATGGCGGAGTAAGCGACAACCTCTGGCTTTCTTGTAAATGAACAAAGGCAATCGCATTGTATATGCGATTCGGAATTTTTACAAAAAAACGGAACATGCATTACCAAGCAGTTACAAGAAAAAACAGCCCGGCGCAAAAACTCAAATTTTGAAAAACAGAATCTCCTCCGTACTTTTCCGCACTTTCTCCGCACTTTTTTCATACCATAATTCAAGCATTAACGCGCCCCTATATCGAAACCTCGAAGATTTAAGTTATATGGAATATCAAATCAAACTAGTTCATGAGGGCTTAAAGATTTATGAGCTTTCTACAAACCTCAAGTAGAGATAGATATATTTTTATGATAGAAAACGAAAAATCAAAAAAATCCCAAAGTTTACCATTTTTGACTTGCAATCGCATATACAATGCGATAGAATGCGCTGCGAGCCATTTAACTTTCTAGAACGAAAGTGCCGTAACGAAGCTAAAACAACAAATATGCAATCTTCATTGGAATCCCCTCATCACAGCAAAAAATCGACCATTCTCGGCTTAATTCTCTGGCTGTTCGCAGTTTTGATTTTCTTTTACCCGGCAGTTTTTAATGATAAGGTCTTGGCTCCGACTGACTGTGTAGAATGCATATTCAGGCCAACTGCAACTCAACCAATTGAAAATGTATTCAATCAATATGTTTCCGATGGAGCTACTCAATACATACCCCACAAGTGGATATTGAAACAACAATGGGAACAAGATGGTTACATGGGATGGAACCCCTATGTATTCAATGGAACGGCATCCCCAGAAAATACTATGTACAGTCCCTCTGACTGGCATAATTACTTGTTTGCCTTTCTTCCTTTCTGGACTGCATGGAATGTTGGCATCATATTGCAATTTTTTATCGCCGGATGCGGCATGCTGCTTTTGCTGCGTTATCACCGAGTTACTATATGGGGAGCCTTATTGGCAGCGATAAGTTATGCTTTTTATTCCCAATTTGTCATCTGCCTGTATTACAGATGGCTCGGCACAATGATATGGGCTCCCTATCTGGTCTGGGCATTGCTAAAATACAAAAAACACATTCTCAACATACCAGCCATTATCTTTATGGCTCTTTCTTGGCGTGGAGGCCACATGCAATCATGTTCTTTCATTGCTCTCACAGTTGCTTATGTATGGCTTGCCGAGATATGGAAAAAAGATGGACAATGGCAAGAATGGAAAAGTATAGTTCTTACCACACTTTCATATTTATTGACAGGCGCATTAGGAGCTTTGTTATCGCTAGATGTATTCATAGATACCATGCAACGCATGGAAGGCTGCAAGGAAATGGGATTTCAACATGGGCTCAACAACTTACTCATGCTCCCAACCGCACTATTCCCTAACATGATGGGAGTACCGCAGACAATAGACATAGCAAAGGCGTTTGACATGTCTCTATTCGACATCAAATTTGGTGGGGGTGTTGTCTTCATACTTGCTATTGTTGGATGTTTTAACAAAGAAGCACCCCGAGCAGCCAAGGTACTCTTCATACTGAGTTTCGTAGCCTCATGCTGTCCTCTCTATACTTTCATCTACAGCCGTGGTACTGTTGCGATGGCCCTGGGCATGAGCTGGCTGGCCGGATGGCAGCTCAACTACATGATTACCCAACGACACAATACAGCGCCTCTGCTCAAACGGACACTCATTTTAATTGTCTTACTTACAATATTGTGGCTTGTAGCCTCAATTTTCATCACCCTATATAAGGATAAATTAGTCGATGTCATGGCTTCCCAAATGACAGCTCACTCAATCACTCCACAACAAATTGCCAGAAAATCTTGGTATATTATACGCAGTGAGCGCTTTTTATCGCAAATTCTCATTTGGCATTGGCAAAACCTGCTGCTGGTCTGTACTATGATGTCCGGCCTTTTCTTCTGCATCAGAATTCGAGATGGTCATAAAAACACACTTCTAGCAACCTCCGTTGTGGCCCTCACATTTGTAGAACTAATGGTATTCGCATACCCTTGGCTATCATACAGCAAAGCAACGGATGGGCTCTACCTCTACCACGCCCCGGAATGGCTAACTGAACTCAAGGGACATGTAGGCACCGGAGCACTGGCCACACATTCTGCAGAGGGAGACAAAGATTTTCTATGTCTCAACCACTTAGCAAGTTATGGCATACACCTGGCAAATGGATACGAAACCGTACGCCCAAAATACATTAGACCACTTAAAAATGGCTTCGACACGAAGGATTATGCAGCTGCGGGCATCTCGCATATTTTAGCAGACACCAAGTGGAATACTCCTCATATACCTGGCTGGCATCGAGTCATGGTTGAAAAAAACTTCATCCTCTTCTCTAATCCGGATTACTTAGGCAAATACCTGCTAGATGGAGAGAAAACTATTGAGCCTATCACTCGTACATGCAGCAGACTCCAATTTGATATTCCCCCTCACTCTCACGATCTCACCATATTGCAGAGTTATCACCTAGGATGGAAAGCATACATTGGTACACAAGAATTACCCATAACCCCCACGGAGCATTATGGCATGAATATAAAATTACCGAATTCACCGCAAACGAACACTCTGAAACTCGAGTTCCACATGCCATGGCAAAAATGGTACCACTCCATCATGGCTCTCACTGCACTCATTCTCGGAATTACTGCATGGCGACAAAAAAAATCATACTCACCCCAAATAAAGGGTGTTGATAGAATGCGATTATTTCAGCAAAAAAGCGCTTGACTAATCTTACCGATATTGGTAAGTTGTCTGCATGATATCTCTGCGTCTGCTACCGGCCTTGTTGGGGATTGTTGCTGCACTTACCGGACACGCCTGCGGTCTTGATAATAAAAGCCCTATCACCTATGCACCTGATTATCTACTGCAAGGCAGAGCGGCTCTGCAAGAACACATCCGCGGGGTACTGGAGGAAGAGCGACGGCTCGCCCGGGAGCGCGAGGAGTTGCGCCTTAGGCAGGAATGTCTCCGTGCACTGAATGCAGAGAATCCGGCTGCAGCGCTCCCCTATATCCGCGCGGGAGTCTCCCCCGAGCTGCGTAGTACGCAGGGGCTTACTGCACTGCAACAAGCAGCACGCTTGGGGCATACGGAGCTCGTAGCCGCGTTGTTGGAAGCGGGAGCCGGCGCCAACCCGGCAGTGAACAGCGGCATTCCTCCTCTTCTCTATGCCGTAACGGGCAGCCACACAGATTGTGTGCGCCTGCTGCTGAAGAACGGAGCCTCGCCGAATGCTGCGCCAAGCTCCGGATGCGCCCCCTTGGTACATGCCATCATGTGCCGGCAGGATGAATCCGTGCAGTTGCTCCTGCAGCATGGTGCCACCCCATCGGCCGAGGCTATGCTCAAAGCCACCCTAGCCGGGCGCGCGGACTATGTGCAAAGCCTCTTGGCAGCCGGTGGCACCCCCAAGGCTACAGGGGAGTTCCCTGCTCCCGGCTTTGCTTCCGGTCCACGGCGAGGCACCTTGCTTATAGCGGCGGCAGAACGCGGTTACACAGACATCGTAGACCTGCTTCTGGAGGCTGGTGCAAACATTAACGCTGTGGATGAAAACGGCCGCAGCGCCCTACTGCGCTGCATTGTGAATGGGCGGTTGGCCATGGCACAGAAGCTCATTGAGGCCGGAGCGGATGTCACCCTGCGTTCCCGCGTGGGTACCACGGCTCTCATGGCGGCGGCACGTCAGGGAAACCTCCGTCTCTACCGACACATCGTTAGCAAAGGCGGGCAGGAGGCGGATACCAACAACTACGGAGAAACCATGCTCATGTACGCCGCAATGGGCGGACACTGCGAGCTGATACACCACCTCGCGGCTCACGGAGCAGATATAAGGGCGCAAGCCGGAGACCATGCAACCGCCCTGCACTACGCCATAGAAGGCGGACATTACGAAGCAGCTAAACTCTTGCTGGAACTTGGTGCCGACCCAAACAGCCCTTGGGTGAAAGCAGACAATTCCACACCTCCGCTTTACCTGGCCGTGCGACACAACAGGCGCGACTTAGTAGACTTGCTGCTGGCGCATGGTGCAAAACCGGGGGCTCATGAGGCCGGCCTTTTCGTCCAAACGCTTCCGGAAATGGCTGCGGCGCACACCACACCGGAGCTATACTCCTACCTGCTGACAATCTGTGGCGATTCAGAGGAGGCCATAGGCAATCCGGCGCTCAGCGCCATACGATACGGGAATGACTCTATGGTACGTTTTCTGGCAGGAAACGGGGCAAACATCAATAGCGAATTTGCCTTGCGGCAAGCCGTTTACTCGGGGCAGCTCAGCACAGTACGCACGCTTATCGAACTAGGGGCAGACGTGGAACAGTATGGAGCCCCCGCTCTGGCCGCAAGCCTACGCCAACGCTGTCCGGAAATAGCCACCCTGCTGCTGGAGCACAACGCTCCGGTGGATGATTTGGATTATGGCCTCTCCACGCTCATGCAAGCCGCCCAATGGGGAGAGCGCGCTATTTTCCTCACTCTGCTGAGTCGGGTAAAGAATCCGGGCTTCTGCAACAAATCGGGACGCAATGCCGCACACTACGCTGCAGAAGCCGGCCACTCAGACATACTGCGCGCGCTGGCAGCACGCGAATTATCGTTGACCCTTGAAGATAAATATGGAAATACCCCGCTCATACTGGCATGCAAAAATCACCACACTGAGACCATGCGCACACTCTGCAAGCTGGGGGTTCCTCTCCCCCCGGCTAAAAAGAGAAGTGTCCTCTGGGCCTCAGCCATTAACTCCGCCAACGTCGACATGGTGCGCACCCTCTTGGAGCTGGGGGCAAGTGCAACAGACCCCTGCGGCTATACCCACAAATCCACCGCAGCTCTGTATGCAGAATACTGTGCCCGCCGGAGCGACCATGCCGGGGCTCGCCGCGAAATTCTGAGCCTACTCACAGGATATAGCGAGCCACGCCCATACAAAAAGCCCCTACACAAAAACGCCCCGGTCATCTACGAGGCAGTCCGCCCGCCGCAGAAGTAACAGCACGCGCCAAACAGCCACTAGCAAATTGACTGTTTGGCGCGGTGGTCTTTTTCCCAGACTCCTCAGAGCCTGTGGCGGAAGTCATCCTCCACTCGCAGGGATTTGATAAACGCCGTCAGCAGGTCAATACAAGACATAACGTCCTGCATATCTGCCGTCTCTACCGGGCTGTGCATATAACGCAGCGGCAAAGAGAGATTGGTAGCCGGCACGCCGCTGCGGGAGCGGAAAATCTGGTCCGTATTCGTGCCGGTGGTGCGACCGCTGGTTTCGCGCTGCATAGGAATACCTGCTTCCCCGGCCACAAGTTCCAGGCGAGCATTGATATTCGGGTGGCAAGCAGGCCCGAAGCAGAGGCATCCCCCCTTGCCAAGCTTCACCTCGCCATAGCGAGCAGCATTCAGCCCGGGAGTATCCGTGGCGTGTGTTACATCCAGACAGATAGCAGCATCCGGCCGGAGACGGTAGGTCAGCATAGCTGCGCCAATGCACCCCACCTCTTCCTGCACCGTATTGGCAAAGATGATATTCCACTCCGGCTCGATTTCCTGCTCCTTGAGCCTTCTGGCTGTTTCTGCCAGTATAAACCCACAGAGGCGGTCATCCAACGCGCGGCATACCAAGCGCTTGCCGTCATTGAGCATGAGGGGGCCATCGCAGTACACGCCACGGTCACCCACGCGCAACCCAAGAGCCTCCACCTCCTCCCGGCTGTCGCAGCCAAAGTCTACATACAAATCCCACACCTTGGGAGCTTTATCGCCATCATCTCGAATATGAATAGCCGTGTTGCCGATAACACCGGTCACCTCACCATCCGTACCGAAAAAACGCAGCCTCCGCCCGCGAGCTATAGCTACATCCGAGCCGCCGAGACGCTCCACATGCGCAAAGCCACTCTCTGTTATGTAGCGTATAGAAAAGCCTATTTCATCCGCATGAGCATCCAGCATAAGCGTGGGAGCACCGGGCTTTTTGCTCTTGAGCACGGCCCAAGTGGAGCCATACGCATCGCATTGCTGCTCATCCGTAAAAGGTTTTATGTATTCTGCCCAGATACGCTGAGCATCCATTTCCATACCCGTAGGCGCCGGCGTATCCAGCAGAGTGGAGAGGAATTCGAGTGCTTGTTCCGTCATGGTTATGTTTCAAATAATCTCACATATTCCTATACCCAATGTCGCTGCGGCGCTGGCTACCATCGAAGTCCACCTTAGCGGCCTCTGCATGGGCACGTGTGCGGGCGGCCTCCAGTGTTGCCCCCTGTGCCACAATGGCAAGCACACGGCCGCCATTGGTAACCCACCCTTCAGGCGTCTTCTTGGTGCCGCAGTGGAACACGCGGGCAACACAAGCCTCCAAGCCCCGGATAAGGTCTCCGCTATGGGAGCTAGCCGGGTACCCGGCGCTGGCCAAGATGCAGCAGATGCTCCAACCTTCGTCGAAGGAGATAAGCTCGGGGGTAAATTCTCCGCGAGCCCCGTTCAGACAGAAAGTCGCCAAGTCGCCACGCAGCAGAGGCATCACCGCCTCGCACTCCGGGTCCCCGAATCGGCAGTTGTACTCGATAACCTTGGGGCCCTGCGGTGTAAGCATAAGACCAAAGTACAGGAAACCGCGGTAAGGCAAGCCATCCGCCTGCAAGCCCTGCACGGTAGGAGCCACGATTGTCTCCTCAATCGTCTTCAGCAAGTCGGAAGAAGCCAGCTGACGGGAAGCCACGGCGCCCATACCGCCGGTATTGGGGCCTTCATCTCCATCTTTCAGGCGCTTGTAGTCGCGAGCCGGACAAAGGATAAGGTATTTATCGTCGCAGATGGCGCCAAAGATAGAAATCTCCGGCCCGGTCAAAAACTCTTCCACCAACAGGCGCCCCTCGCCAAAACGTTTCTCTATGAACACCTCGCGCAGGAACTCCTCTGCAGCGGCAGCATCCGGACACACGGCCACACCTTTGCCGGCCGCCAGACCATCGAACTTCAACACGGTGGGATACTGCCCGCCAATGGCCGCGATAGCCGCATCATAATCTGCCACAGCCGAGGCCTTGCCTGTGGGGATATTGTGGCGCACCAAGAACTCCTTGGCAAACTCCTTGCTGGCCTCCAGCTGAGCGCTCTCCTTTTGCGGCCCCCAGCAGGGAATACCGGCGGCCACGCAGCGGTTTGCAAGCCCATCCTCCTTCACAAGGTAGCTTTCCTCGCCGGCTACGCAAAGATCTATCTTATTGTCCACCATCCAGGAGATAAGCTCATCGAAACTGCCGGCCGGTATGAGCGAGGCCGTCTCCAATATGGCATCGCTGCCGGGGTATGTGTACATCTCCGGCTTGCAGGGGCTTGCTGCCAGAGTCTCTACCAGCGCCTGCTCGCGCCCGCCTTTTCCTATAACTGCGATTTTCATGCTGAGGCTATTCTACCAGCAACACCGCCATTTGGCAACACTTTTTCGACACGGGATTTCCGGCAAGTAAGACACGCAGACGACTTGCAACGGCTGTTTAGATTTGCTACCCTCTGCCCGGTCCTCATCATGAACACGGTAAGAGTAGCAGAACGCACTGAGGTAATACCCGGCGGAACATCTCGCGAGAGCTGTATACGCCTGCTGGCTCGAGAGGCAGCGGCGATGTGGTTCCCCGGCATGGAGGCTCCCTTGGCAGACTCCGCATTGGAGCGTGAGAAAGCAGAATCCACCTACTTGGGGCGTGGGCTGGCAGTGCCGCACGCACGGGTAGCAGGCTTACCGAGCGCAGCACTCTACATAGCACAAGGCTCGGATATACCTTGGCCGGAGGCACAAGCGAGCTGCATTGCCCTGCTCTGCGTACCGGCAGAGCAACCGGAGCTCCACCTGCAACTGCTCAGCGAAATCGTGCGCTGGCGTATGAAAGGCGGCACACTGCAACTTGATTAAAAATAGGGTTGCAAAGCGGGCGCGCAGCTGGTACAATGCTTGCACACATCTACTATGCTGGCAAAGAGAATCATACCATGTCTGGACGTGACCGATGGGCGCGTGGTAAAAGGTACACATTTTGTGAACCTGCGGGATGCGGGCGACCCCGTAGAGTGCGCCATCGCCTATGACCGCCAGCAGGCAGACGAGCTGGTGTTTCTGGACATAACTGCCAGCAGCGACCACCGCGCCACCATGGTGGATGTGGTACAGCGCACGGCGGCACAATGCTTCATGCCCCTGACCGTGGGAGGAGGCATCCGCAGCGTGGACGACATGCGCCGCATGCTGCATGCCGGTGCCGACAAGATCTCCGTGAACACCGCCGCCATCCATCGCCCGGAGCTGGTAAGCGAAGGCGCCAACGCCTTCGGCAGCCAGTGCGTGGTGGTAGCTATAGACGCCAAACGGTGGAGCGACACCCAATGGAAAGTCTCCACCCATGGCGGGCGTCATTTCGTAGAGCTGGACGCCATAGAATGGGCACGCGAGGTTGAGCGCTTAGGCGCCGGGGAAATCCTGCTCACCAGCATGGATGCAGACGGCTCGAAAAACGGCTACGATATAGAGCTGACCCGCCGCGTGAGTGAAGCCGTGCGTATACCCGTTATAGCCAGCGGCGGTGCCGGCAACTTGGACCATATGGCAGACGTCCTGCTGCGAGGCAAGGCGGATGCCGTGCTGGCAGCCTCCATCTTCCACTTCGGGGAGTACACCGTAGCACAGGCCAAGCAATACTTTGCCGAGCGCGGCATCCCGGTGCGCCCCATGATTCAGCCCTAACCCCCAAAACGCCATGCTCAAAGCACTCTCGGACGGCTTTCGCCACTACGCAGATTTTCGCGGGCGCACTACACGCGCCCTCTTCTGGAACTTTATCGTAGCCACCCACCTACTCATCATCCTGTTGATGCTGCCGGCCATCGTGGAGTTCATGAAATTCTGGCGCTTCGCCATGGAGGACGTACGCATGCTGAACGCCATCCTGGCGGTATACCACTCCACCACTGCAGCCGCCGACACCATAGTAGCCGTGCTGGCAGAACTTGCCGGGGAATACTTTGCCGCCGGGCTCCCCAAGCCGGCAGTATACGGCGCCATCGCCTCCTCTGTGCTGGCACTTATTTGCCTGCTCCCCACCCTCTCCATCACCGTGCGCCGCCTACGAGACGCCGGATACAGCATCTGGTGGATTCTGCCGCCGGTGCTCAGCTTTATCCCCCTTCCCCTGCTTACAAGCCTAGCACAAATACTCAGCCTGGTAACTCTGGTACTCTGCTGCATGCCCACCCGCAAAGAACTGCCGGAGGTACCTACCATCTAATAAGTCACGTTTAGGGACGATTCGCTTCAAAACACACATTTGACCGGACAAGCAAATATTTTTCTCGACAAAGGAGTAGAAGCTTGTATAATGACTCTGCGGAACTTCGTATCTGCTATCTCTCTTACTTTTCAGTTATGACTTGCTACTGTGGTCACGAATATGAAGACAGTGATGCGTGTCCGATATGTCACACGCACCGGGCCGTTGCTTGGGTAGAGCGCTCGGTACAGGTATGTTTTTTCCTGTTAGTTGTTGTATTTTTTCTGCTGGATTTTTACTTTCAGGTAGACTATCTTCCCTATTTGGAGTCTGCTTGGGCGCAATTTCTGGAGCTGGTAGAAGCAGCATACAGAACCCTATACTTCTCTATTCTATAACATTATAACTGAGACCAGTTTACCATGAGCTCCGAAAACGACAATTCCTGTAGTGGGTGTCTTATCGTTTTGCTTATTATAGGAATCTTCAACATAGTTGCTCCATACGTAATTGAGGGAGGCAAGTGGGTTGTTGGCTGGGGCTCAGATGTATTTTCGGCGGTGTCTGCATATACGAGCGCCCACGAGGCAGAGATTGGCAGCACACTGCTGTTCTTAGTAAAAGCGACAGTATGCGCGGGTGCATTGGTCGCACTTATAGGCGGCGCCTTAGTTGCAACAATCAACTTTATCATTTCCCTGCGTCATTTGAGTGCCCGCCCCACAAGAACACATGCGAGCCGCTTCGGTGGGAGCTCACCGGCTTTTTTTTCGTATTACTACTGGAAGGGGGACTGGATTATCAACCTGCGAGAAATAGTACGAGAAAATTACCTCTGCAACAAAGCCTCTCTGACAAACTACCTTAAACACCTCAAAACAACGTGGGGTGACAGAAGCGCAGTGGCACAAGCCCTGTTGTTCCTGCCTTACCTGCTACCGGTTACTCTGGGAATGCTACTACGCATGCTCATGCTGGTAGTCGGTTTTCTTATCTTCATGCCGCTAGTTGCATTCCCGGTTGTAGGGGTAGGTTTCGGTGTAGTGATTCTGCTGCATTTGCTAGCCGTCGTTTGCTGGTTGGCTGAGAAACTTTATGAGATATGCCGTGGCTACAGAATCATCTGTCCCCAATGCGGCAAACTCATTCGCCGGCCAAGCTATTCCTGCCCCGGATGCAACAAAACACACACCGGATTGTTCCCTTCTCCCATGTATGGAATCTTCCGTCACACGTGTGGCTGCGGCACCCATCTGCCTACGAGTCGATTTTTCGGACGCCTGACTTTGAAAGCAATCTGCCCGGGGTGCTACCAAAAACTACCTAATGAAAGTGAAGTAGCAGCCGCACAATTTATCGCATTTGCCGGAGGCCCAGGCTCCGGCAAAACGACTCTGCTGGCAGCCCTCTTGCAACACTTGGCCGAGTGGCAATCCAAGAACGAAGTTCGCAAACTAACCTTCCCGTACAAAGCACAAACTCAGCACAATCTGATTGCGCAATGGAAGAATCTCAGCATTCTTCCCACTGCTTCCCCTACGACATACGGAGTCGAGATAAAGGGAGAAAAAACATTGACTTCCAAGAGAATATACCTACACGATGCCGGCGGGCACGATTTTGAAAACATGCAGAGCATTCTTACACACAGCTGCTATAGAAAGCTAGGCAAGGCTATTTTTGTAATCGACCCGTTTTCCTTTTTCCGTGTGCGAGAGTACTTGCAGGAGAAGAATCCCGGTGTTCTGGCAGATTATCGAGTCTCGGCCTACCATGTGGAAGACATATTTGCTCAGTGGCTACTTGCTATAAATACAAGCCACAAAGGAGGAGCTAAAACTCTGGATTGTGCATTTGTATTGACTAAAGCTTCGACCCCTTTCCTGCAACAATTCGGGGAAATTTATGCCGGATGCCCGGAAAGCGTTTGCCGTTCATTCCTCGAATCAGTCGGAGCCGGCTCAATCCTTGCGCAGGAGGACACGTTTAAATCCGTTAGATATTTTGCATTGGATGCACAAGGAAACAGAAATACGCTACATTCCGGCATATCGGAATTGTTGGAATGGGTACTCTCCGGAATCGGAATTCGCCCCTAAACACGAATAGCACATTCCAAATAAAATAATTTTTATCGAAAACTCAATACGAATGCGCAAAAAGAAAACCGCAGCCAGTGGAGAAATAAACACCGAGGCGCAAAAGCCGAATCGGCGCCGCAAAACAACTACTCAGACAAAAGAAAAAACATCTACGGAACATCAGCCAGAAGAGGAGCTTCCCCTCCCCCTGCAGGGAACCAGCCAACAAGAAAACGGCTCCATTCGAGTTTCTTGGACATCGGCGACAAATAGCACCGCACACAATGCTGAAAATGAGTACGTGCTGGTACGCAAAGAAGGAGGCATCCCTAAGTCGCCAGATGACGGCTGCGTTGTCGTTGATGCCCCTGTTTTGCAGTATGCAGATATCAGTGTTGACAAGGGAAGGTGGTATGGCTACTGTGTCTTTGTGCGCCGGCATGGCAGGATATTACCGCTAGTTATACCTTGCGGCATGTGCCGTATAGCCACGGCTCCGCGCCATTTGTCGCTTTGCGGTGTTGAGAACAGCATAGAACTTTACTGGGAGCTCTCTCCCGGGGTTGACTCCTATTTACTGGTGCGCAAGAGCAACGGCGTACCTACCAACTTACAAGATGGCGTAGCTATCAACTTATCGGCGAACACGGGTAGGTATGTGGATTCCGGACTGATAAATGGTCAAACATACGGCTACTTATTAGCCCATGTATACAAAGAAGCGGATGGCAGCATCAACATGTACCCGGGCGCAAGTGGATGTGCAGCCCCTATGGCAGCCCCCATGCTATTGCAGCCGGAGGCGTGGAACTGGAGTATCAAAGACAGGAAGATGTATCTCTCCTGGCAGCTTCCCCCTAACAACGAAATTTTGTGGTACATACTTCCATTCCCTCTGGGCGCAGCAGGTAGTAGAGTCTATGTAGAGGGACTCCAAAAAGACCTCGGTCCTCCTGCACTCGTATGTGACACCGGACACGGCACTACACATATCGATATCGACTTCGAAGGATACCGTTACCTTGTACCCATTGTCCGCAACACTTCCCAAGCGCTTGTCTGCGAAGCCCGCAAGATACTATTCGTGCCTATGGTGCACAGCTTGCAAGCACAACGTGTGTCGGGGGATATATACCTGAGCTGGGGTTGGCCACCAACCTCCAACGAGGTGCTCATAGCATGCAGCCGGGAAGCCCCCCCGCAAAGCGCTGATTCACAGGGCATTTTCCACAAAATCCGTTGTTCCAAAAACATGTATGACGTGGATCACTTCCACATATTACGGCACATGGGAGAAGCCCCCCTTCATATTTCCGTCTTTGCCATGTACAAATGGGACGGCGAATACTTTTTTTCTCCGCCACAGAGCATCTTGACGGTTGGAAGCGGAGGGCGCCAAATGATACGCTACGAATTGAAACGCAAGGGCGGTATGTTTGGATTCGGCAAGACCTCTCTATCTCTGAGCATCACAGCACAGGAAGGCACGGAAATACCGGAGCTGATACTAATCAAAAAGAAAGGCTGCCCGCCCCTCTCCCCGACAGACGGAAAGCTCGTGCTCACCCTGAATAACAGAACAAGTTCTGTAGAGTATCCTTTGGATGTCGACCCGGAAGACCGCAACTGTTATCTCCGTTTGTTTATAAAAGACCCCTCGCTTTCCATATATTACTCGCTTATCCACCCAGAATCCAACAAATTAAAAATCCGCTAATGGCCACCATACGTTCCTTCTATTGCCCGCACTGTTTCAACAAAATAAAAACCTGCGACCTTCTTTACAAAGATTCCAAGTGCAATAAATTCCAGACTCGCAATGTAAACTGGATGGAGCGCCTAGGGATACTACCCAGTCCGCGTTCTATGCAGTGTACCCTGCACACGGAAGGGAGCACACCTACCCACAGGGCCTGCCCCAAGTGTTCTCATATCGTATCGCAGCGTTTTTGCCCGCGTTGTCAAGAAGCCCTCCCCATGGAAATCGATGGATTATCCGACATAACAATAGCTATAGTCGGAGCAAAAAGTTCCGGCAAAAGCCATTTTATTGCGATGCTTATTAAGCGCCTCACTGAGATGTATCGTACATTTGACTGGGTGCTTACACCACTTACGCAAGATACAATCGATTCCTATAGAGACAGATATTTTAATCCTCTTTTCACCCAAAAGGTAACCATTGCCTCCACGCGCAAGGGAGAACCGGCTCCACTCATGTATTCCCTTCGTTTCAGAAAATCCGGAAAACGAGTAATGCTTGTCTTTTTCGATGCCGCCGGTGAGGATTTCACGGATGAGAACAGCCTGCGCACCTACATACGCTACGTGTGCAATGCTTCGGGTATTATCTGCCTGCTGGATCCCCTTCAGCTTCCACCTGTACGTGCAGAACTGCAGAAGCGAAATATCGAAGTACCCGATGTAGGGGATCGCACCGAGGATGTGCTGCATAGCCTCACGAACATTCTGCGTGAGCATTTCCTTCAGAAACTCTTCAATTCTGTAAATAGAAAAGGAATACCAATTCCATTGGCCGTAGCCTTTTCCAAAGTGGATGCCATTCGTAAATCCAACGTACTGGCAGAGGGAGAAGAGTACCACGGCGACCTATTGCTGGATAACTGGAACACCATATACCAAGAGAGCCGCCACGAAGGTATCTGCCATGAGGCAGATGTAGAAGAAATACACGATCACATGACTGCCTGGCTGGATGCAGCGAGGGCAGATAGTCTGGTAAACGCGCTGAGAGACTACCGAGACTACCGCCTCTTTGCGCTCAGTTCTTTAGGCGCCCCGCCCAATGGATACGAGCTTAGCCGCACGCCCACGCCCATCCGAGTGGAAGATGCCTTCCTATGGATTCTCGCCCGCAACGGACTCATAGAAACCACACGCTGAACAACTTTCCTCTGTTACCATGAAACAATGGGTATACACAACCTCCTGCTGGAACATCCGCGGTCGCAGTGGCTGGAACACATTTTCCTACAGCAAAGGGCTTAGCGAGGCAGACGTAGAAGAGTTGGAACAAAAGGCGTATGTAGACAATACGCTGGATGAGTCATTCTTTCCCATCTACAGTATCATCAATCTGGAGTCCGGCCGTCAGGCTGTGTGCCAAACAGTAACACTCGGCAAATCCTTTTATGATGGCAGACGGGGAGCCCTGTTGACCCACGCCATAGTAAAAGAACGGGATGAAGCATGGCCTCTGTTGCCGGTAGCATACTTCGGGGCGGACGTCTTCTGGAAAAAACTACCGGACAAGCTCATCCGCAAAGCTTTGGAGTTTCGCGACAACGCAAAACGCTTTGAACCGCCTCCATACCTGCCGGAAGTTTCAGTTTCAGAACTGCACCCTTCCCCCCTCTATACGCAACATAGCATTGAAGCCAGCCTGAAAAACGACACATTTGCCGGGAATCTGAGCTGCTTACTGGATGCTTTGGGCGAATTGGACTCAGAGCAGTACCCGCTCACATATACCTGCGCCCCCACTGAGTATACAGCCTACTTAGCGGCACTATGTTACCTCCGCCCGGATTTGCTGCAGGCGGGTGGCGTCGTATCTCTGCAACACTCGCGTCGTTCGGCTTCCCATGGCGGGAACATCTCCGTAGCCGGCTGTTGCGACCGCAATGCTATGCTCCGCTTGGATGGCAGCGAAACAGAGCTTCACCCGCTGGTTCAACTTGCCAGAAACAACATAAACTCGGCCTGCACATTTTTCGACAGATGGCGCCACATCGCGAGTGGCGACCGGCAAAACATTCGACGGGTTACAGATATCCTTGCCGCCGAAAACATACTGGACGATACCGCCGCGGCCGATATACTGCAGCTAACTCAAAGCAACATTTTATTCCAAGCCGCTCTGGAACTAGCGAGTACTATAGGCAGCAAAACATTATCTCTCCGACAGGCAGAAAATATTGCTGGTCTGCTGAACTTCTTATTTTCCACAAAAAAATCTGCTGCGCAATATATCCAATCCGGCTCTGCATGGTATAAATCCCTGCAAAACAGTATTTCTGCACTGCTGGAGTATGTATCTGTGCTTGTTGTGCAAGACAAATTGGATATTGCAGATTTTCTGAACGCCGCACGGAAATCTGCATCTGTATTCTGCTCCTGCCTAGAACAAAACAACCTGCCGCTTTTACTGTCTGCCGGCACCACCCCGCAACAGTGTGCACACCTGCTTCAATTACCGCTTGCTATGCAACTCGAACAGGATAAAACGGGAACAGCCTGTGCAGACTGGACTGTGAATTCTGCAGTAACTGCCCTGCTGGCCGGAGTTGCCGGAGATGAACAAGCCACCGGAACACTTCTCAGTGCTGCGCGAGGAAATATTGGCTTGACGCTCCAACTCCTATTAGCTCTGTATTCAGCACAAACTTCCCATGAGCATATATCGCGAGCAGTCTGTTCTCACTTAGCGGAGTTTTCGGCAGAGCAGCTATGCTCTATGCTCAACCTCCTGCAACAAAATAAGGAGCCGCATATTACCAAAATCATTTGCGATGCATTATCCCGCCATAAAGCAGACTATCCCCTGCTTCGGCTGATTTTCGACTCGCTCAATGTGGACACAAGCATAAAAAATACGCTCCTTTACTCCATTCTCCAATCCCCCTTGCCCGAACCTTATACAGAAAAAGAGGCTGAACTTCTGTGCAAATTGCTCGAGCAACACCCGGAGGATGAATTAACCCGGCATATTGTGCAGACTCTGGACTCCGGATTTCCCGTTACACGGGTAGACAAGTACACTATGGGGCTTGCAGGATATATACATGCCTGGCTGGAACATTTCGAGATACGAGATGGCAATTATCCATACATCTCTATATTGGCCTCACTGGACACATTCAAAAAAAACTCCCCCATAGAGCAGATTACAGAATGGATAGAAAATCAACTAAAACCCTCATTTAGCACCACCTTACCGGAGAAAGATAAGAACACTAAGCTCGAGTTCCGACAAGCTATTCTCAATCGTCTGCTTAGCAGATGGGGGGCAGAAACTAAACTGCACATTATATTGATGCGTCCGAATAGTCTCTGGGAATTACCCGAGCTCATACACGCCTATTCTGTTATTTTCAAATCGCCTTCGAGCCATCAATATCAACAAATGGCTTATGCTCTGATTTCTGCTCTCTGGCATACAGGAGATTTGCACCTTGCAAACACCGTCCTCCCACAGTTAGCACCGGACCTATCCCGCATTCTGCACCGGGAAGACATCTCCCATCTCTATAACATGCTTTCAGCTCAACAAAAGGAGCATAAAAACATCTCTCCGGAACTTTTACCCCAAATCTTCCGACATTTTAAACAACAAAAAATTGGGGTTCTTCATCGTATCATCAATTTTTTCTTCCAAAAATAACAAACTTCTTCACTAAAATAACAGTTCATCATTGCAATAAGCACCGCCGCAAACATGATAACATTTTAACCACAAGTAAATACATATATGATAGACATACTGAATTTTTTTAAAGGTGTTGGCAAAGGAATTCTCGGATACTTATTCGTGCTGCTGGGGCATGCTATACGAATCATATTTATATGGCCTTGGAACTTTCTTACCAAATCAATGGGGTATTTCAAGGGATTTTTTATTTACTTGGCATACATTATGGTGGTATTCTCTGCATTCATTAAATGGTTTGATCATCAAGCCTCCAAAGTCGCATGGAAAAAGATGGAAAACTTCAGCACCCTGAGCTACAGTGAGCGCGCTACGATTATTGACATGGCAGAAATAGCGGCTTATGCCTACGTAACGGACTCAAATGCTCACGTCCATCTCAGCTACCTGCACAACAAAGGATACACCCCCCTTGAAAATCCACATATTAACAACACCGGTCTTACATATGTAACTCTACAAAAAGGTAATACCATATACCTGGCATTCCGTGGCAGTACAACCATAGACGACTGGGATACAGACGCCAGGATGATACTTAGCCTCACCACAACCCGAAACACCCGCTTCGCAGAGGCCGCGAATGTAGCTCATAGATTACTCCGCATCTACCCGGATAAAAATCTGGTAGTTGTGGGACACTCCTTAGGCGGTGCCATGGTGCAATATGTCGTAAATGTTCTGCCGGACAAACGCCTAACACGAGCATACACTTTCAATCCCCTTGGTATCCCCAATGGCGTAACCCGCACAGGCACTAACAAGCTGATAGATGTCGTACACGAGGCGGACATAGCCCAGCTGGTCATGGGCGAAAAACACGTTGTAGGACGCGGTATTCTGGTGCACGGCACCCCCGAAGGAAACGAAATAGAGATCAAGCATCTCTTGTCTCAACATAGCCTCGAAAAGAGCATCGCCAATATGCGACGCCAGCATGGCGCCTATTAAAGGCCACATAAAAACACCATTTCCACGTTTTAGAGTCTCACGCCCCCCAAGCATACAATGTCTATAAGCGCGCTCTCTGCTCTTCTTCCTGCGGCAATGCGCAGGTTCTTCCCATTTCTTTTCTCTTCGTTATTGAGGGTTGGCATACTTCTATTTAACATCATTTTCTTTATATTCAAACTACTTTTAATATATCCATTGGTGTTTCTCACAAGAAGTTGTGGACTTTTCATAGGTCTATGTTGGTACGCAGCGTACTTTATGATCCTTTTCTATTCATTTATTATGGCATTCCAGCATCTTGCCTCCAATGTACCTTGGAAAGACATGGTCGCATTTCACAATTTGAGTAGGAGCCAACAAGCAAAGATTATCGACATGGCAGAATTGGCTGCCTATGTTTATGATCCGGAAGACAAGGAACAAGAACACTTCAAAGCCCTCCAGGCTAAAGGATATACCACCCTCGAGGAACCGCATATCAACGCAGGGGGACTTACCTACGCCACTTTACAAAAAGATAACACCATATACTTGGCATTCCGTGGCAGTATAACCCCGTTTGATTTCATCGTGGATATCGCAATGATATGCGACCTAACGACGACAGACAACGAACGCTTCACCTCAGCTCGAGGCGTAGCCGGCTATTTCCTGACCCGCTACCCGGATAAGAATCTGGTCTTAGTTGGTCACTCACTGGGGGGCTCTATGGTACAATATGTCCTAGCTTCTCTACCCAACAGCCGTATCAAAGCCGCATACACTTTCAACCCTATCGGCATTCCTGACGGCATCGAACGCCACCCTTCCAACAAGCTGATAGATGTTATACAGGAAGCAGATATAGCGCAGCTTGTCATGGGCAAAAAACACGTTGTAGGTCAAGGCATTATTCTAAGACAAACATACAAAGGAACAGACCCCGGACTTACGGATCTTATTTCGCAACATTCCATAGAAAACGCTATTAAAAATATGAAGCGGCAGCATTAGTAAGTGCCAACAACGCTTTCACATCCTCTCCTCATCATGTCCAATCAAACCACCCTCGCCGCCTATTTAACAGGAATAGTAATCAAAACTATCATTTTTTTCTATGTAGCCCTATTTCGAACGCTCCTTTTTCTTATCATCATCGTCTTTAATATTCTGAAGGCTCTCGTACGCGCTATATGCAGACTCTTTTCCAGATAAGGTGAGAAAAACAGAAGAAAACACACCTTGGAACCATAAGATAGCCGGAAAAGCCACCTGTTCCAGTATGGCGAGCCTCCGCCTCGCCATACTGGACTTCGAACCTCCACAATTCAACCTCCCACGCTTCGTTGCCCACGCACTTGCGCGCCGAACTCTACACTTTCAACTTTCAACTTCCAACCTCCCTACTGTCCTCCCGCTGCGCGGATTAAGCGCGCACATTCAGTATGACCACTGCTTTCTGCTACCATGAGCGGCGTGTTGCCATACTTATCCGGCTTGTTGACATCGATACCGGGAGACGCCAGCAGGAGACGTACGCACTCCGCGAGCCCCTTGGAGGCAGCAAAGTTTAGTGGCGTGCTACCATCCTTATTCCCTATGTTGACATAGATACCGACGGTGATAAAAAGGCGCAAGATTACGCTATCTCCGGCTTCAGCTGCTTCGTGGATTTTACTGTCGTATTGCGATGGGGATATCCCCTTTCCTCTCAGCTTGTTAATAGCCTCGTGGCGGGCCTTGCGCTCTGCTTCCTACCGTGCGAGACCCTCACGCAAAAAGTGCTGATTTTGAACGTATTCGTAGACATAATAAACTCCGATGCCCAATGCACTGAGTAGTACAAGAAGTAAAATAAGCAGTACTCCCTTGGGGAAGCGGTGAACTGGTGGTGCAGGAGGTTGTGGTGCCTGGGGATCCAGCTCCGACATCCACTCCGCGGCACTTTGCCAGCGGTCTCCCGGCCATATATTCAGGGCGCGGTCTATGCTTTTCAGGAAAGCTTGGCTGAATCTCCCCCGCAGTTCTTTGCACGCAGCCAGCGGCATGTAGGGGGCATTCTTGAACATGCGGCTCACGCTTCGGGGCGGGAGCTCGCCGATAATAAGGCGGTAGCACGTGGCTCCCAAAGCGTAAAGATCCGTCCAAGGGCCGATTTTTCCACTGCTCTGCACCTGCTCTATGGGGGCATAACCGACGGATTCTATCATGGTAAAGGTGCGTTCTCTCACCATAGAACGTGCGGCGCCGAAGTCGATGAGCACCGGGGTCCCGTCCTCCCGCAGCATGATGTTGCCGGGTTTTACATCTCGGTGGTAGATACCTTGTGCATGCAGGTACTCCAAGGCACCCAGCATGGTATGCACGATGGGGCTCAGCCATTGCTCATTTATCTCTGCCGGAGGCGGGGCGCTTTTGCCAAGCGCTTGCCCGTTGATATGGGTCATCACATAGTAGGCTGTTCCCAATGCTTCGAAAGCGCCGAATACTTTTACGATATTGGGGTGGTCGAGCCTGGCCAGAAGTTGTGCCTCCTCCATAAAGCGCTCCTTCGCCCAGTTGTAGTCTGCCACCATGCTTGTACTGGCGGGACATATGGTATAGTCCTGCGGATGGCGGTAGGCGTAGGCTGCGGGCAGATTTTCTTTTATAACGACGTGTTGCCCGCTTGCTTCTTCCTCCGCCAGATAGGTGATGCCGAACCCGCCTTACGCCAAGGTGCGCAGCAGGCGATAGTTCCTTATGATAAAACCTGCCGGCAGGGCGATGAAGTTCTGCCCTACGTTTGCGTTGATAGACGCACCTGTGGATATTGAATCTTCTGCGTTCATAACAGGTTGGGGGTATTATTTGCCTCCTGCGGAGCGTATAAGAGCAGCGCAGTCATCTTTCTTGTTAGCCTCGGCTGTTTGGAGAGGTGTTACTCCATAGTTATTCGCCTTGTTGACGTCGATACCGGGAGCGGCCAGCAGGAGACGTACGCACTCCGTGTGGCCTTTCCATGCAGCCAAGGTGAGCGGCGTATCGCCATTCTTATTCTCCTTGTTGACGTCGATACCGGGAGCGGCCAGCAGGAGACGTACGCACTCCGTGTGGCCATAACTTGCAGCCAAAATGAGCGGCGTATCGGTATGCTTATTCTCCTTGTTGACGTCGATACCGGGAGCGGCCAGCAGGAGACGTACGCACTCCGTGTGGACATTCCATGCAGCCAAGGTGAGCGGCGTGTTGCCATACTTATCCGGCTTGTTGACGTCGATACCGGGAGCGGCCAGCAGGAGACGTACGCACTCCGTGTGGCCATTCCCTGCAGCCAAGGTGAGCGGCGTTTCGGTATGCTTATTCTCCTTGTTGACGTCGATACCGGGAGCGGCCAGCAGGAGCTTCACGCACTCCGTGTGGCCATTCCATGCAGCCAAAATGAGCGGCGTATCGCCATTCTTATTCGCCTTGTTGACATTTGCACCGGCGGTGATAAAAAGGCGCAAGTTTGCACTATCCCCGGCTTTAGCAGCTTCGAGGATTTTGCTCTCTGCTTCCTCGCGGGCTTTGCGTTCCGCTTCTAATCTGGTACGTTCTGCTTCGAGTTTGGCGCGTTCCTCATGCAAGAGCTGCTGAGTTTGAACGTGTTCGTAGACCTGAACGGTAATAGGGATACCCAATGCGAGTAGGAGAATAAGCAAAATAGGTAGGATTTTACGACCCGGTCGTGAAGGCGCAGGTGGAATAGGGGGAAAGCTGGTAGGATGTGGTATATTTGGGGACTGCGGGAGGCCGACTCGACCGGTCTTCAGCTTAGGAGTACCGGGACT
>JAZNTO010000151.1:0-16031 GCA_045591805.1 Akkermansia sp.
AGTTCATCAGTACCGTGTAACCCCGCTCCGAAACTCCTCGGAGTTTCATCTTCGCGTAGGCCACGGCACGCGTCACGACCTTTTCCCTCCCTCTCTTTATCCTCTCCGGCACCCCACCCGGAAGGTTGTATCCGGTGGTGCGGCATCTCTGCTGCTCCGTGGTGCCTCGGAAAGTCCGTAAATGAAAAACTGCCTCACCCGGCCGTAGCTCAGCGACTCGCAGCTGTGCGGCGTTCGCTCGCTCTTTCGGGCTGCCCCGTGACGGGGTGCCGCAGAGTATACACGAAACGCCGCGCCACGTCAAGCGTATTTTTGAAAAAAAATTGCACCTTTTTGCTATATTTTTTACAAGATGCTGTAAAATCAACATTTTACAAAAGTCATTTTTTTTGAAAAGAAAAGGAGCATTTGCAGATTTTCATCTGCAAATGCTCCGTGGAAGCTAAGTATCGAGCTCAAATCGACGAGCTACACGCACTAACTCCGGCTATGATGCAGGTAGAATGCAGAGGCACAGGAAGCATTACAGCTCGGACCGCCGGGGTAATAGGCGCGTATAACAGGGCTTATTCGTGGCGCGAACCTTCACCAACCATATGCGGGGAATGCTTGCCACGCCATAAAGAATGGCCAGCAAGGCACCGGCGATAGCGGCGTTGGTGTCCGTATCTCCCCCGGCGGAAACGATATCCACCAGAGCCGCCCGGAAATCTGCGGCATGCAGCAACTGGTAGAACGCACTCTGTAAGGCGACAAGCACCCAGCCAATATGCTCGCCATCGTAGTCCGGCCGCTCCGTAGAAGCACGTTGCAGGCAATTCTGCACGGCAGCACTCATGCCCTGCTCTGCGGCAAAAGCACAGGCGCTCGCATACACCCCCTGCGGGGTGGCGCCGGGTTGCACGGCCTGCAACAGAGCATGCACATATACCACATTGCACTCTCCACAGATGGGGTGCGGGTGAGTGATAGCGGCATCCTCGCTTGCAGCAGTCTGCCAATCAAATTCCGGATGCGTCAGTGCCCACAAAGCAATGGGCAACACTCGCATGAGAGCTCCGTTGCCCTGCGATGCCGTATCCGGCTTGCCGGAGAGAGCCGCCTTCACAGCCTCGCCGGCATCCGGCGGGTCGGAGTCGAACCACTCCATGTAGCGTTTGCGTGCGGCGGCGGCATCCCATCCCCCTGCATCCTGTAAGGCCAAATGCAGAGCGTAGGCCATCTCGGTGTCATCCGTCACCACGCCTGCGGCGCGCGTGGTGCAGGTTACAAATCCCGGCACCATGCGGTCCAGCCCGTCCGGGAAATGGCGCAGGATATCGTGACGATAGTTGAACTCTGCCGGGGCGCCGAGTGCGTCCCCCACCATCAACCCCGCCCAAGCTGTGCGGATAACCAGATCCATGGAATTATCATTCATACGTTCTCTGTGTATTCGAGTTCTGTTTTAATGTTGAATCAAAAATTTACGCTTATGGGCAGACGGATAAGTTTGCAAGATACTCTGCGCCGGAGGAGGTAGGAATGATGATGAGCCGCAAGCGAGCGCGAGTACATGCAACATACAACTGATTGGGAGTAAATCCGGAGTCATCTGCAACCCGCGGAGCGGTGATATCCGTGAGGATGACAGCCGCACTCTCCAACCCCTTGTAGGCTTTGATCGTCTCGCCCAGCACGCGGGTGGAACCGGGGGCGAGACAACGGCGAAGGCGAGCATCCGCATTGACGCGAGTTTCGCCATCTGCCGGGAAATCTACCAGCTCCGCAAGCAAGGGGTCTTTGAGCGAGGTGTTCCTACGCCAAGGGGTCAGGACCACGATGTCACAGAGCGCAAAGTTCTCCCGCTGCAGACGCAGGATACAATCCTGCACAGCCTGTGCACGCTCCCGCGAGTCTGCACAAGCCGGCAAAACCTCCACCTCCGGTCCTTGCAGAGGCAAAGCCCCGCCACCGCCACCAATAATCGGCGAGCTGAACGTAGCAATCTGCTCCGAGTTGCGCAGATTGTCGCGCAGCCGCAAACGCACGGGAAGCTCCGGCAAATGGCCGGCACGCGAATACAGGCGTTGCCCCGCATCGGAAAACAGGTACAGCTTGCCACCCGGCTGAAGCATGGTCTGTACAAGTTCCCACCACTCGGCCGGAAAATCCTGAGCCTCATCCACAAAAATGTGGTCGAATGAATAACCGGCTTTGCCGCGCACGGCGTTACACAACTCGACTATAGATGCGGCTTCAAACAGGTTTTGCGGGAAAGGCTTGCCGACATCTGCACATATACGCTCTGCAACCGTCTGGAAATTATCCAGCACCAGCGAATTATCCGCGCCGAAATGCTGCACCCCGGCCAGCCGCATAATCGACTGCACGCGCAAGTACTCGGCCAGGTTGTAATTGAAACACAACACAAGCACCCGCAGGTTACGCCCCTGCTGCCGCGCCTGCAAAACCAGGCGGGCGGCCTCGCAGCAGAGCATCGTGCTCTTGCCGGAGCCGGCGCAACCTTCCACATGTACCCCAACGGGGGACTCTGCCAGCATGGGCAACAGGCGGATAAGCGGAGCAGCCGCCGAGTTTACAATAGCTGTTGCAGTAGCTGCATCTATACGTAGCACCATGTTCTGCAACAGGTAGCGACGCACCACATCCAAATCTTCCCCTGTGACCGGGTTATTGAAGCAAAACAACTGCTCAAGCCGCTGCTGCAGCCCTGCCCCCAACGCAGCAGAGCCACAAAGGTAGAGGCGGTCGTATATCTCATTGCGCGGCACCGCTTCGTAACCGGGGGCTTTTGCCTGCGCATCCACGGCAGAGGCATCGTGCGATGTCTCCTGCAAATTGGCGTAATTTTCTATCTGCCCCAGCAGTACAGCCATGCAACGGTACTCCAAGCGGGCACGCCCCTCCTCCCCCCGGCGAAAGCTTTTTTCCAGCTCCGTACGCAAGTAGCGCATAGCCAGAAAAGCCTGATTAAGCGGGCTGTCGTGTGTCACGGGTTCGTATCCTCCGCCGGCACAACCACGATACCAGCGTCCATTCTCCACCTTAGCGCGCTGCCAGTTTTTCACCTCCAGCACGACAATACCTCGCCCGGGGATAAGTACGATAAAATCCGCCTCGTACGAGACATGCATGCGGTTGGACTTCTTCCGCTTCACCAACAAATGGCGCCAGCAGTTGTGGATGACAGTCCAGTCCTCCGGCATCTGCCGAAGAGCCTCGTACACCATACGCTCCCCGGCCTGCCCGGCATCCGCAGGATTGGAGAGCTCAAACTCAGCCGGAAACATTCTAGCCATATCGGAGTCAATTATACCCACTGCAATACTATAAAGCAAGCAGAATCCTGCCTTTTGCTGCATTTCCGCCTTTACAATATGCCCTGCGTGCTCTATAGTATGGGCATGAGCAGTATAAAAGTCTCGGATAACATGGAAGCGCTCATTAAGCTGGCGCTCGAAGAGGATTTTGGCGATGGCGATGTGACCTCCACCTATTTTGTGCCGGAGGGTCTGCAGGCGCGCGCACTGATGCGCCCCCGTACACAAGGCGTGCTGTCGGGCGTGAAAGTGGCAGAGGCAGTATTCCGCACAGTCGACCCAAGCCTGAAAGTAGAGGTATACCTGCACGATGGCGAAGCAGTATCCCCGGGTGCCATTGTGATGATGATTGAGGGGTCTGCACGCTCCATTCTGGGAGCAGAGCGCACTGCGCTAAACTTTATCCAGCGCCTCTCCGGCGTGGCTACCATGACCAACAAGTACATGAAAGCTATAGCCCACACAAACTGCAAGCTGCTGGATACCCGCAAAACCACCCCCGGCTACCGTCTGCTGGAGAAGGCGGCTGTGGTGCATGGCGGCGGCAACAACCACCGCCTCGGGCTCTACGACCGCGCTATGGTGAAAGACAACCACCTGATGACAGATGGCGATACAGCCCACCTGCAAGCTTGTATTGACAAGCTTAATGCCGACAAACCCGGGGTGGAAGTCGAGCTGGAGGCCGACAACCTAGTGCAGGTGGAAGCGTTCCTGAAGTTGCGCGGGGTGGACTACATCTTGCTGGATAACATGAGCCCGGAGGACATGGCCAAGGCTGTGGAGATGCGAGGTCGCAACAAAAAACCCTACTTCGAAGCCAGCGGCGGCCTGACGCTGGAGACCGCGCCCGCAGCAGCAGAAAGCGGTGTGGACTACATGAGCTTCGGCTGCCTGACCCACTCCGTCCCCTCCATGGACTTGGGGCTGGATTTCACCGTAGAGCGCTGATAATAACGCTATGACACTGAGCCCAAGGGAAGCGCTCATCACCCTCAACCTGATACCCGGGTTGGGCTCAGTGCGCATACAATCTCTGCTGGAGTTTTTCGGCTCGGCGGAGCTGGCTCTCACAGCCCCTGCACATGTGCTGGAGCAAGTGCCCCGCATAGGCATCAAGTTGGCGCGAATCATCGCAAGCTGGCGAGATTGCACCAACGTACATGCCGAGCTGGCTTGCGCCGCAGAGCATGGCGTGCGCGTCGTTACGATTTCGGATGCCGACTACCCCACAGCCCTACGCCGCATGGGCGACCCGCCCATCGTGCTCTATGTGCGCGGTGAGTGGCAGCTGGAGGATGGGGAGCGAGGCGTTGCCATCGTCGGCACGCGTGCGGCCACCCCCTACGGCATGAGTATGGCTCGCCGCTTCGGCCGCGAGCTGGCAGATGCCGGCTGCACCATCATCTCCGGGCTGGCTAGGGGTATCGATACCGCCGGCCATTGGGGCGCGTTGGATGCAGGAGGCCGCACCATTGCAGTGCTAGGCTATGGCATGGCCGGTATTTACCCGGAGGAAAACGCCGAGCTGGCAGAACGCATCTGCAGCGGACACGGGGCTATAGTAAGCGAGTTTCCCATGACCATGCGCCCCGGGCGCACCACATTCCCACAGCGCAACCGTATCGTAGCGGCTTGGAGCCGGGCACTGCTCGTAGCCGAGGCTCCGGCTCGCAGCGGAGCGCTGCACACAGCCGGTATTGCCTCAGATTTTTACGGCAACACAGTTTTTGCCCTGCCCGGCTTGGCAGACCGCCCCACTTCCGCCGGTTGCCACGCCCTGATACGGGACGGTGCCATACTCTGCACCACCCCGCAGGAGCTTCTGCAGGATATGCGCTGGGACGGCACGCTACAACAAGCGGAACTTTTCCCGACGGAACCGGCAGATGAAGCCTCCGCCCTGCGCCGCCCGGTGGATTGCACGGATCGCGAGGCCATACTAACCGCCATAGCGTCCGGGCTCGACACGCTGGATGCGCTCTGCGGTGCACTGGGAATTGGAGCCATGCTACTCACCCCGCAGCTAATGCGCCTGCAGATAGAGCGCGCCATAATCCCCCTGCCCGGAGGCCGCTATAAGTGCTGCTGAAAAAGCTTTGCTCTTTTATTTGACAAACAGGCTTGCGGTCATTAAAATAATAACAGCATGAAACTTCTTCGCTCCACTGTTTTGCTCCTGTGCACCATACCACTCACAAGCTGCGCGGGCTTGCAGGATGCGGCACTGCACAAGCGAATCTCGCCGGAGGTACAACAGGCAGCGCTGCAGGAGGACTGCTGGTACACCTACCTACCGCACAGGGCACCGGGCTTCTGCCTGCGTACGCGCCGCGCCATCGTGTGGAAGGACAGTAACCTGAACCTCGGCTACTGGCGCGGCCTGCACCCGCAGCCCCCGCACCGAGTCCTCATGGAAGCGCGGGGGAACACCCTCATCCTGCACCGCCGCTATGTGTGGGATGGCAACAGTGTGGGCACTACACACAGCGCAGATTTGCGCCCCAGTCTGCGGCACGATGTGCTCTACCACGCGCTGAAAGAGGGCGCCCCGCTCTCCCGAGCGGCTATAGACCGTGCCTACCGGGAGGATTGTGTGCGACATGGCGCAGCATACAGTCACCTACACTATGCGGTGCTCCGCCTCTTCGGCGGTGTGTTCAACCGCTTGGGACAACGCGGGACCCTCATTATCCAGCCCACCACCCCACAAACACCCCCCGCCCCGCTGGAACCGGATCGATTCGATGACCCATACGATGACCTGGGCTATACCCCACCGGATGCCTGATACCAACGCCACAGACATGTTGGGCGGGGCTTTCGGACCGGAGCTCCCGGAGTACCACAATTTTCCATACGAGGAAAGCCCCTGCTGTGCCATGCTGAGCAGCGGGCGCGCAGCATGGGAATGCCTGCTACACAACATGCCGCGCCCGCAGCGCGTACTGGTGCCGCGTTTCGTGTGCGACACGGTGCTCGAACCACTTGTGCGCGCAGAGTTGCCCATAGAGCGTTACAGCGTGAGCGAGCAGCTGGGGACTCTCCCCACACCGGATGCCGGAGCCGGGGATTTGCTACTGCTGGTGAACTACTTCGGCCTCACCGGCGAAGCCGTACGGGAAGCCGCTCTGCGCCACCCGGGCCCTGTGGTGGTAGATGCCACTACGGCTCTGTACAGCCCGCCCCTGCCGGGTATCCCGACCTTCTACAGCCCTCGCAAGTTCGGCGGGTTGTGCGATGGAGGTGTGGCCTGCGCACCTTTCCCGCTGCAACTCCCGGAGCTACAAGACAGCAGTGCCGCCCGAGCCCTCGGCTTGTTACAGCGCGCAGAAAGCGGCGCTGTGGCCGCCGCTGCCGCTCTGGATGCTGCGGAAGAATCTCTCTGTTTCCCGGCACGGCGCATGTCCCCCCTCACCCGCAAGCTTATAAGCAGCATAGACTGGGCTACAGCCGCCCGCCGCAGGCTGGAAAACTACGCAGTACTGCACGCCGCGCTTGCCGACATCAACCGCCTGCCCCTACCCGCTGCTCCGGCTCAAGCTCCCATGTGTTACCCACTCGTTTGCGGTATCCCCGGTTTGCGAGACGAACTAGTGGAAGCCGGCCTCGCCCTGCCCCTCTACTGGCCGGAGGTCATAGCCACCACCACGCCGGAGCAGTCAGAAAACCGCCTTGCCCGCACCCTGCTACCGCTCCCTCTGGACCAACGTTATTCCCCTACCGACATGCAGCGTATCCTGCGACTCATTCTGGGGTAATTCTGCAAAATTCCCTACAACTTTTGCAGCATTTTCTGCAAAACTCCCTACGACTTTTGCAACAAAAATCGGAAAAGTCCTTACAATTTTGCAGAAGCTCGCATCGCGCTTACAGCTCGTAATATGTGTAGCCGTTCAGTCCGGAGCGATAGGCCTCCAGAGCATCGCGGCGCTGGCGAGGGGTGATGAGGCCTTCCTCCACAGCACGCTCTGCCAAGGTGCGGAACTGAGCCACAAGGTCGCGGCTATCGTACTTCACGTAGGAGAGGACATCGGCCACGCTGTCGCCCTCCTCTTCCTGAGTATAAACGGGACGGCCATTCTCCAGATGCACACTCACCACGTTGGTATCGCCGAGCAAGTTGTGGATATCGCCCAAAGTCTCCTGGTATGCCCCCACCAAGAACACGGCCACATAGTAGTTCTCCGAACCCTCGAACTCATGCAGCGGCAGGGAGTGAGCCACATCCTCGCGGTCTATGAAATTGTCCACCTTACCATCGCAATCGCATGTTATGTCCACAAGCACAGTTTTCTGCGTGGGGCGCTCACAAAGGCGCTGAATGGGCATGACGGGGAAAAGCTGGTCTATGGCCCAAGAGTCCGGCATGCTCTGGAAGAGGGAGAAGTTGCCGTAGTAGAAGTCCACCATATTGTCCGACACCTCTTTGAGGTCCTCGGGCATCTCGCTCATCTCGGCTATGCGGCGGGAGATAAGCCCCATGATGTGCCAGTATATGGCCTCACCCACACCGCGTTCGCGCAGGCTGGAGCTACCATAGAAGAACTGCATGCGAAGCTGGTCGCGGTAGTAGTTCGCATCGTTATAGCACTCCTGTATATTCTTGCGGGTGAGCATGCGACGCGTCTCGTCCAGGGCCTTTAGTATCTCGCTCGGGTTCTCCGGCAGCTCCGGCGGCAGCGCGTCCTGCCCCGGGGATGTTGCCACATCTAGTATATTGAATACCAACACAGAATGAAAAGCAGCTATTGCACGCCCGCTCTCCGTCACCAGCGTGGGATGCGGTACATTGCACTTGCTGCACAGCCCGCCCACCACTTCCACAATGTCTCGAGCATACTCCTCCATGGTGTAGTTGCATGAGGAGTGGAAGTTGGTCTGCGAGCCATCGTAGTCCACCGCCAAGCCGCCGCCCATATCCAGCGTACCCATGGGAGCCCCCTCGCGCACGAGGTCTATGTACATGCGGCAAGCCTCGGTAAGCCCCTCGCGCACCACAGAAATGTTGGGAATCTGGGAGCCTTGGTGGTAATGCAGCAGCTTGAGACAGTGCAGCTTATCGGCAGCTTTGAGGGTATCTACCACCTCTATAACCTGTGCCGTATTGAGACCGAATACGGAGCGATCCCCGGCGGACTCGCTCCAGTGGCCGGAGCCCTTGGCCGCCAGTTTCACACGCACTCCCAGATTCGGGTCGATGCCGAGCTTGCGGGCGCGCTCCAAAATGGCAGGCAGCTCGTTAGGCATTTCGAGAATAAGGCAGATATTGATACCCATGCGCTGCGCCATGAGCGCAAGGTCTATAAACTCATCATCCTTGTAGCCATTGCACATCAGGAAAGCTTGGGGATCCTTCATCTGAGCCATGGCTGCTATAAGCTCCGGCTTGCTACCGGCCTCCAAGCCGTAGTGATAGCGGGCACCGTAGGATACAATCTCCTCCACAATCTCGCGCTGCTGGTTCACCTTCACGGGGTATACGCCACGGTAAGCGCCTTGGTATTCCGCCTCGGCTATAGCCTTTATAAAACTCTGATTCAGCTCGTCAATACGGGCACGCAGCAAGTCGCGAAAACGCAGCAGCACCGGAGCATCCGTACCTCGTTCGGCCAGCCCTTTCATGATGGTGTGCAGACTCACAGCGCGTTTCTCGCCATCCGTATCCACCAAATTCACCGTCACCTCTCCGTTGCGGGAAACGCCGAAGTAACCGTTGCTCCAGGAGTCTATGCAGTACAACTCCGCAGAGTCCGCCGCCGTCCAATTCTTAACCTTGCGTTTAATGGTGGTGTGTTTGCGAGATACCATAGTGCTGCTTGTGGTTGAGGTGTGCGCGCGTTATATATACTATAAAAGCGCGAATGTCAACACGGAAAGTATAATTTTGTGCACTACTGTCTCACTCTTCCCCACGGCCGCAGCGGCGCAGGTGCTCGGCAAGCACACGAGCAAGGTCGGAGGCTGTCTCCTGAGCATCCTGCACGGAGTGGTCCGCGGGCACGACTGTTTCCGTACCCCAAGAGATATGGCCGGACCAGTACGGCACCACGCCATCCGAGCTTTCCGGAGAATCCCCGCGCCCGCGGTCGCCCACGATGGAATGCGTGGGCACGTTGCGCACCTGTAGCCCCTGCAGGCCGCGTATGGAGTAACTATCCGGCGAAAGCTGGTTTACACTGGTAAAAGCCTCCGTCAGCTTGCCCGGGTTCAGCAGCACAGTATCCTGCTGCAGAGTTGCAATATTGACCACCTCACTCACAAGATTTTGCGGCAGTTCAACAAGTTTCATAAGCGCAGTGACAATGCGGTAGCGAGCCAGCGGAGCCCCACGATGCGGCGTGGCCATGTACACCACCAGCCCCGCTTGCACCGGGCGGAAAAAGAACGCCTTGCGCAGCTCCTCCCCTCCAGACAAAGGCAATTTCTCGTCCACATAGCGGCGGTGTAAAAACGCCTTGGCGCTTTCCCGCTCGCGCAGCATCTGCCAAGGTTCCGTACACTGGCTGTAGTGTGTGATGAGGCCACCCATAGAATGCCCAATCACCACCATGTTGTCCCAGTTGCGGTTTTTCCTCTTCGGGTCGAGCCTGCGGCGAACCTCTTGCAGGGCCTCGCGATAATGCGCAGCTGTGAGTGTCCAAGTCACCCCGGTGGGGTAGTTGTAGTACCAGAACTGATAATTCCGCCGGATAACAGGGTCACACATCAAGCGATTCACCAGATTATCGAACGTACCGGCACTGGAGAGCAGCCCATGAGTCAGGATGACCGGTATCTTCCCCGGGTCATAGGCCTCGATACAGGAAAGTCCATTCACGTCTCGCAGCTGCTGTGGGCGCAGCAGCCCCAGAAAACGGTCATCCTTCACACGAGTGAGGTTCCAGTATATTTCGATAGGGGCGGAGAAATCTGCAGCCAAGCTGTGGCGCTGCCCGCCCAGCGGCAAAAAATCCTGCGTATTGCGGGAAATAAGGCGCAGCCGTGGCTTAGATTTCGCGCCACGGGGAAACACCATAACCGCCGTCAGCGTATTCACCGTGCCACGCGTGCGAATACTGAACTGCTGCCCGGCTTTCTCCACATTCTCAGCGGGTATAATACCTACCATAGGCACGCCAATGCCCGGCACTGTGAAATGCTCCTGCAGAGAATGCGTAGCTATATCCCAAGCCGGTACCATATCCTCGTACACCTCTCGCAAGGGGCGGTCTATCCCGCTGCCGGCCGGCTCGAATACCACACCGGGTATCTCGTAATCCATATCCCCTGCTTCAAACGCCCGCAGCATATCTGCCCGGTACCGACGCAGCATGAGCAGCAGCGCGCGGTTGTAACGGTTCACCAAGCGGCTGTATTCAGCGGAACTCAAGCCGGGCTCCTGCAGGGCATACCAATCTGCCCGCATCTGCTGCATGAGCAGAGCATCCGGCTCCGCCTCGCGCTCATAGCGGCTCACCTTCGCCTCCGGCACCAGCGGCGCTGAACACCCCACCGCCACCAAAACCAGCAACACACAGCCCCATATTCTCCCAACGGCCTGTCTCATGCCGACCATTCTACCCCAATCCTCAACACAGGTCAATGTTATAAATCTATAAAATATAACTCACAACAAAAAATATCCCCCGAATATATTGCTCCGATTCGCGGTTGGTTGTTTACGCAACAAGCCCCGCAGCGGCGTTGTGCTGCGAGGCTTGTGAAAGGGGCTTATGATGCGTTCTTATTTGGAGGCTTCCACGGTAATGGGCACCTTAATCTCAGGCAGACCATTGGCGCGCACAGTGACGATTGCCGAGCCGCTCTCGCCACGCTTACCGCGCACAACAGCCAACAGGCGGCCGTTGAAGAAGCGCTGGTTGGTGTCCTGCATGCAGGTCCAGTCGGTCGGGTCGCCATTGCAGAAGCCCACCAGCTCAGCCGGCCCCTCAATGGAGAAGCTCACGCGGCGGCTGTCGGTGGGCACCACGTTGCCCCCGGCATCGGTCAGAGCCAATTCCACGAAAGCCAAGTCGCGGGAATCGCCCACGATGGTGGAGCGATCCACCTCTGCCTTTACCGCAGCGGAATCGCCGGTTGTGACACGTTTGGCCGTAGCCCAAGGCTTGCCATCTTTCTTCACCACTACCTCCACGGTGCCGGGCTCGTAGATGACACTTTCCCAAGTGAAGCGGTACTGATTCTTGCTCACGACAAGGCTCCCGTCTTTCTGGCTAAATGTGGGGGCATCTCCACGGCGGCGCACGCCTTGGCTCTTGCCGTTCACAAAGAGCTCTGCCTCATCGCCACTGGTAAACACCATCACGGGTGTGGTACGCCCCTCGTGGCCCTTCCAGTTCCAGTGCGGCAAGATGTGAGCCTGAGCCTTGTCGGGGTTCCATTGGCTCTGGTAGAGGTAGTAGATATCCTTGGGGAAGCCTGCAAGGTCGATAATACCGAAGTAAGAGCTGCGGCTCACAGCGCGATTGCCCATAGCCTCGTACTCACGCATAATAGCCTCGCGCTGTTCCTTGGGCAGGTGCTTGATGTTGTTCTCAATGGAAGCGTCCTGATTGTAGGGAGTAGGCTCACCGATGTAGTCGAAGCCGGTCCATACATACTCACCGGCCAGATCGGGATTCATGGTGTGTGCCAGCATCTCGATATCCGGACAGCAGCCCCAGTGCGTACTGGCCAAGCCATAGGCGCTCACTTGGTGCGGTACGGCACCGGGCTTGAAGTAGCCATCCCCCACGCTCCAGCCCAGCGGGAAGTTGTAGGTGTCTCGCGTACCTACGCAGGAGCAGGTCTCGGAACCATAGTAGGGAGTATTCGGGTGCTTCTTGCGGAAGTCATCGTAAAGATGCGGCTTGTAGTTGAAACCATAGACATCCAAGGTGTCGATAAAGCCGTTTCTCCAAGCGTTCATATCATTACAGCCCACGGTATAGGGACGCGTGGTATCGTACTTGCGAATTTCATCTCGCAGACCATAGGCAATACGGAAGTTGAGTTCATTCCACTTCTTATCGTTCCTGCTCATTGTCTGCTCCATGACTTCGTTGCCACCGCTCCAAGCAATGATGGAGGGGTGATTGCGGTCGCGCAGCATGAAGTTACGCACGTCCTTCTGCCACCACCTGTCCCAGTATATATGGTAGCCGTTTACCTTCTCATACTTCTGGCGCTTCCAGATATCGAAGAGCTCATCCACCACCAAGATACCGTGCTTGTCGCAGAGGTCGAGCACCTCCGGTGCGGGCGGGTTGTGGGTCATGCGTATAGAATTACAGCCCATCGCCTTGAGCTTCTCTATCTTACGCTCGTAGGCGCGCGCATAAAACGCTGCCCCCAACGCGCCGAGATCGTGGTGCTCGCACACACCTTTGATACGCACCTTTTTGCCGTTCAGGTAAAAGCCGTCTTTCTTCCACTCTATGGTTCGCACACCGAAAGAGGTCTCGTGCTCATCCACCTGCTTGCCGTTCATCACCACCCGAGTACTGAGCTTGTAGAGATTGGGGGACTCGCAGCTCCACAGGCGGGGGGAAGCCACACGCAGCTCCTGCTCCACTACCCCCTCTGTACCGGGAGCCAGAGTTATAGAAGCCGGTTCCGCCACGGCCCCCTCTACCTGCTGATGCACTGTAATTTCCGCCGGTGTATCGCCGGTGTTTGCTACAGTGGTCTGTACTTTTACCAAGGCAGAGTGCTCACTGATTTCCGGAGTAGTGACATAGGTTGGCCACTGGGTCAGGTGCACAGGGCCTGTCTTCTCCAGCCACACATGGCGGTATATACCGGCGCCCGGGTACCAGCGGGTGGAAAGCGGCAGGTTGCTAGCCATCACCGCCACTAGGTTCTGCTGCCCGGCTTTCAGGTAGGGGGTAATATCCACTCGGAACGAGTTGTAGCCATAGGCCCACTCACCGGCTTTCTGCCCGTTCACATATATCTGCGGACGGGACATCACGCCATCGAAATCCAAATACCAGCGCTCTTTCGAAGCATCAAACGTAGCCGGCACATCGAAGTTCTTGCGATACCAGCCCCAGCCATTCCACGGAAGCTTACCCGTCTCGTTAGGTTCTGCCTCCAGGAAAGGGCTCTCGATAGCCCAGTCATGCGGCAGCTGCACCTGCTTGTAGCCTATCTCGGAGGCATTCACCGCGGCATGAGCCTCTGCACCGGGACCTCTCCGAACCTTGAGCGGAGTATTGTCTGCACCGGTAAAGAGCACCTCGCGCACACTCATCCACTGCGAGATGGAGGTGCCACTTGGCACCGTCACCACCACATAGCGAATGGCGGTAGGCTCCGGCATCTGCACAAAGCTGGCAGCCTGCCCACCTTGATTAAAAGAAAGCTCAAAGTTCTTGCTCTCGTCTTGGCAAACAACTTTGACATGTACATCAAAAGTACTGGGATTTTCCCAATAGATGAAGAAAAGCTTCACAGGGTCATCCACTCCGGGAGCAACGACCAGCCTATGCCCGGCCTTGGAATTGGGAGCACACCAGCGAGTGTCCATATTGCCATCCACAGCGTGGGATGCCGGGTGCCCGCCTTGGTAACCGGTGCACCAAGTCGGAGAGCCGGCATCCGCCGGGTCAAATCCGCCAAAATATTTGAATTTCCAGCCGAAATCAAATGTCTCTCGCTCGCCGGCATGAGCCGCAGCTATGCCCAGCGCTATCAGTGGGAGTATATATTTCGCATTCATGGCTATCTGTATCTGTTTGCCTCCATGGCAAACGGGTTCCCTACTACTTAGCATATTCCACACGACATGGCAAGCAAAAAATGAGGCCCGAAGCGGTCTTGCGTGTTAGCCCGGAAACAGCAACATGAAACAACACATAAAAGAGCTTGACACAGAAGAGCGTAGTAGTATACTCACAGTAAACAAACTCTCCACATTCCCGCTATGAACAGGCTTCCCCCCTTTCTGTTGCTCGTGACCCTGTGTACAATTGGGCTAAGCTCCTGCGTATACACCGTACATCGTTATGTGTGGAACCGTGCCAAAATAGTGGACGAAGTGTTCTGGGTGGAAAATCCGGAAAATGTACAGCTTTTCCGAGTGGGAAATATCTATTACGCCAAAGGATACTTGGGTCCGGCTCGCGGCGGACAAACTACCCACGATGTTCCCGGTTTTGTTCTTGGTATGCACGGAGGCTCCGGACTTTGCTTTTACCCGATTCGCGACAAGGGGAAACCGGTGTACTTCCGTTTGTACGAACTTGAGAAAGAAAGCGTAACCAAAAGGATAGCTAAAGCTCGCGCAGAAGGCAAGAAATTGTACTTCGGCAGCTATTGTCCCGGCGAGCATTCCTATATAACCGAGTTACCGAAAAACGCACGGTCTGTAGACATAGTGGGAGCCTACATATCATATCCTCCGGGACGTCAGGACGCAGCGGCTCCGCCTCGTATCGATGCCCACGCTTGGTATGCCTACCCGGCAGGAGCTGTTTTAGCAGTGGGCATAGATGCCCCGCTGACCATAGCCGGCAACGCACTTCTCGCCGGTGCGGCCGTGGCATCTCTACCGGTAGCTGGTGTAGTGGCTTTGTACCAATGGGCAGCAAAAGACGACTCTGAACCGACAAATAGCTCCCCGACTTCGGACACTTAGTAGGGTTACGCGCGTACAACATGTGCTTTTCCCGGATATCTGATTCATCTAACGCAAAACCGCCGCAAAAATGCGGCGGTTTCTTACAAAGCAATAATCTGAGGCGTATGCGTTACGGCACAGCGGTCCAGATGGGTGAGTCCTCGTTGTAGGGGATATCGATGACATTGCCGGGGTCGTTCGCATTCTCTGCCTTAAGCATGTCGTTCACCTCCTTGGCGGAGGGGGCAGAGAAGTTCGTGCGGAAAATGTCGTATTTCTTGGCCTTTGAGTTCTTACCGTTTGTTATATCCTCTATGAACAGCATGAATCCGAATTTACCGCCTTCTTCCACCACCATAATCTCGATGGGGTAAGTCTTGCCTTCCTCTACCTTAAACTCGGATCCGGCCATCAGACCACCCAGCTCGCGCCCCCAAACACCGAGCCCCTCGATGGTATTGATAAGCTCATAGCCCTTGTGGTCGTGGTCTCGCCCCGAACGCACATCTTTCAGGAACGCCTCGCGCCCAGCCGGCTGAGAAAGCATGAACTTGGGGGACTTGGGGCCGACACTCGGCAGACGATAACCGCCTTCCAGCACCAACTTGCGATTGAAGCGCACGGCAATGCAGTCGTCTCCCATGCCGATGAAACGGAAGGTGCCGGACTTGGGAGCACGCACTTTGCCGCGGTACACCACGCACCAACCGGAAGGCTGGCACATCCACTGAACCTCAGGCTTCTTGTTATCGCCCACGTTATAGGCAATGGGGGCGTAGCGAGCAAGAGCCACCGGCACGTAGAAGTTGGACGCATAGAGCTTATCCGGCGACTCATAATATTTGCCCAGTGTAGAAGCACTCCACCCCTTGTTCAGGAAGTTGGAAATCACCTCGTAATAGGCATCGCGCTTCAGTTTATACACTCCGTCACCACCTTTAGTTGCAAGGTCGGATATCTTACGGCTACGCCCCTTGCCGGTCTGCTTCAGGTCGTAGAAAGTACCCTCCAAAGCAGAGCCGCCTCCCTTGCCGGAGCCCAGACCGCTACCACCGCTGCCCAAGCCATCGCCCAGACCATCGCCCATGCCCATACCGAGATCC
>JAZNTO010000152.1:0-15286 GCA_045591805.1 Akkermansia sp.
TTTGGGGCGGATGGCGTGGCTTTTCCCACAGTGCTCACAATACATGACCGGCAACGTCAAATCGAGTACTATCGGAACTCCGCAGACAGGTAAGTCTCTTAGCCTTAATTTTGTAGTGGAGCGTTTCTTTAGACGTCCGGCACAGTCAGGACAATAATGTTTTATTCTTTTTCGTATCCGGCACTTGACAATGATTGTATCTGTGGTATATTCTACGCCTGTAGCATACCACCCTTCCAGTGGATATTTGATAGTGATGTTCATTTCTACACCTCATTCTATCAAAAACTGGAGAAGAGTGGTATGCTTTTTTGTGACTTCGTCGAATGTGGGGACGGACTCATTGCCGTCCTTCCCCACACCCCTTCCGAGCTAGGGTGTTGGGCTCCCAAGGGAGACTTTTCTGCAAATGTTATGACGGAGTGGCTTTTTCATTTTCCATGCCACGATGAAGCTCGCCGGTAGTCTTCTTCATTGCCAGCTATGAGCAGGCCGAAGAAGCGCCGGAAAAGGTCATCACTCGTGCTGTCCGAGATGTCTGTCCGCTTGCAGACCATCAAGCACCGGATGGAGGTGCTGCACATGCAGCCGTCTCCGGTGACGAAGCAGACTCCACCAGCGGAATGACCGCCAAAGAAGACAAAAAGACACTCCGTCTCCGCTCCTTAGGAGCTACGCCGCAACAGGCCGCTGAGACAGGCGGCAAGGGAAGGGGCTCATTCATGCCCAGCTTTGGGGGCGTCTTGGGCTTGCGAGCCTGTCCGGGCGTCTCGTCTCGGCGAAGCCTTGGCGAATACGGGAGATTTATCGAAGCCTGAGTGGCGTTTTATTTGCTGCCTGGGGGCTTCAGAACTGAATGCGGTAGCCCACGGTGGCGTTGAAGTTGGTGTAGTCGCTTCTCAGTTCCACCGCGCCATCGGCAAAGAAGCTGCCGTTGCCAGCGGGTACCGATATACCTGCGCCCAATTCCACGCCGAAAGCCCCCATCTCCGCGCTTTCGATGTTGGCGCGAGTGGCATGGTTGACAAAGCCCACGTCGATATTGTTCTGCGTATCTCCGAAGTCATACTTCACAAGGGCGCGTGTCTCGACATGGCAGGCGCGATTGAAAGCCTGTTCTCCCACTACAGCGGCGTAGCGGGCACCCAGCCCTACAGTTATGGTATCGAGGCTTTGCTCACCCACATTCAGGGCGGCATCGGCTCCGCTTTCGCGGTGGCCATCCACTTCTGCATGACGATAGCTGATGTTGAACACAGGGCTCAATGTGCCTTTGCTGCCGAGGGTAAAATCCCGGCTCAGCTCATACATGAGGCCGAAGGCATACCCATCCGTATCGCCGTAGGTATGATAACTGTCGGCAGCATGGCTCACGCTGCGCTTGTAGTCGGCCACCGTGGTACCGGCTGTGCCGATGAAGGCGTGGCACCACTTGCCGGATTCATAGCGGGCAAAGGCGCTCATATAGGTGGTATCCATATCACCATCGAGGCTATCCGGTCCATCGCTCCGCAGGTCACCATACATGGCAGAAAGGGCAAGGCCCATGGTCAGGTTGCTGTTCACCTGCATACCGGCACCCACGGTGCCCCCCCAGCTGCTCAGGGTATATCCGGGGGCTGTTCCGTCAGCATTCTGCTCCGCGCGGTTGCCCTCGGCATTCACCCAGGCAAAGTAACGTGAGGGGTGCGACATGGAGTTAAGCCCGCCCTTATCGTCCCATGCCACGCTGTTTGTCCCATGGTTGCCCATAGCGGCGCGATTACGGATAGCGCGCAGCTGGCGTTCCACGTCCCCGCTGAGAGCCTGTCCCAGCACGGCGGTGGAAGCACCTGCCGCAGCGGTGAGCTGCTCGGCTGTCATTGTGCCGGAATCTACGCTATTGAGCAAGGCAGCCAAAGCCCCCATGGGAGCACTGACCTGCGGGTCGGAGTCTGCGAAAGCCCCACTCAGCAAAGCGGCACCCGCCCCTGCATTGGAATCAGTTGTTCCCAATTTCTCCGCAACATAATTCCGATTGCGAATACCGGTCGCTTGCAAGAGCTTGTCATTCCACTTAATAGTTACGAAATACTTGCTACCGGCTTCGCCGATACCACCGGAAGCATCTGCTCCGTTCACCATAACCTCGCTACCCGGAAACGGTGCATCTGTAAGCTCAATAAGAGTGATTGCCCCCTGAGAAACTTTAACACCTAAGTCGTTCAAAAGTTTCGGCGTCATCACCAGGTCAACAGGTGCCCCAAGAACTCCGGCCTTAATGACAGACTCCACATGAGCCAAAGTAATACTCGGGGCTTTCAATGTGCCCGTAACAGTCAATTCTGCTTTATCCTGCTCTGAGCCAAGCACCAATTTATTCGCCTCCATGTTGCCTTCGATACGCATTACTGCTCCGGGGCCGGCCAAGGTGGCAGTGCCGGTCACGTTCAGTTTGCCGACCACCTTAGAATCTGAACCGCTCAGTAGCATATCCCCATCTACCAAGAGCCTGCTATGCCGTCCGGTAGAAGCTTTCAGGTTGCGGGCCGTTACCCCGGCAATCTTAACCGTAGACATATGCCCAATACCAAGAAGGTCCTGATTAAACAAACGATCGTCCAGTACCAAATCCGCGCCCTCGCCTAGATTCTGCTGCCGAATAGACACAGTTCCACCCCAATCATGGCCTAATCGGATGCGCGGGTCCAATTGAAGGTCCTCAGACTCCAAAACATACTCTCCTTCGCCGGATAGCCGGAGCTCGGCAGAATCGGAAATCGTCAGTTCTCTTTCATACAATACGGAGTTCTCACCAAGGTATAACGAATTACTAGGGCCGCTTTGCACCATAATCCCCCTATTGTTGCGAATTCTCTCGGACAAAGGAGAGAGCAGTCCCAACTTGCCATGGTTCATAACAATGCCCGTGGCGCTTGAGAACGACTCATTGGAATCACGGTAAATCGTATCTCCATTTACATTAACGTAATAAACCGAGCCGTAGGTGGTGGATGCAACAGTCAACATGCCGGTGTCGGGGGCGTATGTGGCTGCAACACCCTCCGTGTCTTCCCACGTTACACCGGTTTGCAGGGTTACCTTGCTCGGATCTGTGACCAACTGAACCGTGTAATCAGCCTTTGCAAAACCGGAGAGACCATCAGAATATGTCGTTCTATCCCATAAATCCACATTAAGAGTAAAGCCACTCTTGTCCACGACCATGTTGCCGGCTACCCGCAATTCCCCGGTAGTGATCAATTGACCGGTTATGGTACAATTCTTCAACGATACATCAGAGACTTCCCCCGGACCGATGGAAACGCCTTGCAGCTCTTGCCATTCTGGCACAGTATCACCTGAAACAACCTGTAATGAAGTCGTTAGAACCACACCACAGGCTACAAAAGAACCGGCAAATAAGGTAGAAATAGCACTGCAGGATGAAAGTATGCCAGCCAGCAGAGCCTTACGAAGCGAGTGAGGAAGATACAATTTCATATTGAAACGACTGCAGAATTATCAGATTGCTCTATCAGCATACAGCATTGTAGATGCTGGTGCAAGCTAAAAAGTTGGAATTTGCTGAAAATAATGCATTTCTGTCATTGAAAGTCACCACAGAATAGCCGTTGTCATGGCATAAAATTGATTCTAAGTCATTGATTTTTCAAGATAACATGTAACTCCAGCATCTACAATGCTGATACACAACTCCACAATTCACGCTTTGAAGCTCGAGTTCAAGCATCCCATGCCATGCTGCCGGCTCAGCCTCGCAGAAAGCTTTTCCAAATCGATTTTGGACTTTTGGAAGTTTACGCGCGGCGCCTGCGAGCCGCAAGCCGAACAGCTCAGCAAGAATCCGTAAAAAAAGGGAACAAAGTCAAGCAAATTCCCGAAATTCGGAAATTATAGACTCCCGAATTTCGGATTTTGTTCTGATTACAAGGCAGAAATGGGGAACCCACACATGCCGTCGGCATTCAATTTTTCGAATGCAGAAGATGTGCAGAACACCACCCCGGGATGCATGCGCTTGATACCGGTGGAAATGTGACGGACGCCTTTCAAATCGCCGGGCTTGGGGCGACTGCTGAGTTTAACCTCCATGGGATACAGGCAACCGTTATGCTCCAGCAGGAAATCCACCTCCGCACCATCAAGGTTCCGGAAATAGTACAACTGTGGGTCAATCCCCGCATTGGCAAAACTTCGCAGCAACTGCCCATACACCCAAGTTTCCAGCATCGAACCGGCCAGCATGCCTCGGGAAAGTTCTTCGGCAGACCGGCAACCGGCCAGCCACGCACAGAACCCCGTATCTAGGAAATATAGCTTGGGACTTTTGGCTAAACGCTTAATCGAATTCGAATGGTAGGGCCGGAGCAGAGAGATGATGCCGGATGCCTCCAGAATGGAAATCCAAGCAGCAGCAGTTTTCGGGGATACATCAGCATCGCGGGCCAGATCATTATACACAAGTTGCTGCCCGCTTCGCAGGGCTGCCGAGCGCATCAGGGTAACAAAGGCGCTCTTGTTACCCACCTGAGAAAGGGCCTGCACATCGCGTTCCACATACGTCTGAAGATAAGAGCTGAAAAAATCCCGAACCGGCATCTGCGGGTATTGAATCAGCTGAGGATAACCACCACGCCAGATTCGTTCGTACAAGGCAGATACGCCACACACCCGGGAAGAAGCCGCCAAAGACTCCGCCATGTCCGGCTGAAAGGGAACGGCGGTGCCTCCCTCTCCCTGCATTTCGCGCTGCGACATGCTCAACAATTCGAGAATGCCTATGCGTCCCGCCAGACTTTCTGTCACACCTTTCATCATGTGAAACCGCTGCGACCCGGTCAGCCAGTACATGCCGGGACGACGATTCTCATCCACACGAATCTTGATGGCCCGCAGCAGTTCCGGGGCATACTGAACTTCATCGATGCAAAGAGGCAGACCGTGCCTGTCCAAAAAGCCATGAGGGTCTTCTTTAGCGCGTGCCGCCTCAACATAATCATCGAGCGTCACATAGTTCATCCCCTCCGGCAACATAGAACGCAGCAGTGTAGATTTTCCCACTTGTCGGGCTCCGGTCAGAAGCACACAGGGGAAATAGCCACTCAGCTCTTCTATCTTTTTACGCATCGTACGCTCGTATGTACAGAGGGATTCCATGCCCGTATAATGCCAAAGTTCCGGAACAAAGTCAATCAAATTCCCAAATTTCGGGAATTATATGCTCCCGAATTTCGGGAATTCCGGAATTTGTTTTCCTTTTTTTCGGATTTTCATAGAATCGAGCTCCCCCCCTATTCAATTACTCAGCCGGCCTCGCGAACACACGCCCCGCAGGAAAAGTTGGATGTTGATTTTTTGAGGTAGGAAGTTTACAGGCGGCGCCTGCGAGCAGCAAGCCCTGCCAGAGCCAGCAAAGAAAGCGTGGTTGTGGTGGGCTCGGGAATGAGAGCTAATCCCCAACCGTTACTTACAGCGGGGTTGATAGCTAAAATACCGTCGATGTACACTTTGTCTTCCGCTGTATACCAAGCACTTTCCGTTGTGCTGATATACATTTTCCCATCTATTTGTTCAACAGCTACCGAAAAAAGTCCATCGGCATGATACCCGTATTGATTATCATCCGAATCGGTCAACCAAAGTCCTGAAATGGCATCCCCTTCGTATTCTATACCCCACAAGGTAATGGCATGTACCATCGGGTCGTCATCTTGTGTGTCATTTGTTACCGATAAACCGACACCGCATCCCTGCCCCACCAGTTCTATAAGATTACGCCCCACATTGCTGAGATATTCCGGCGTATACGCAGGTCTGTATTCCGGGCATATAAACTCAAACACCTCATCCATTTTCAAGTTACACAGCTCGTAATAATACCCCTCAAATGCAGACAGAGTACTGGTGTATGTTTCATTTGGCTCAAATAATGACCTTTCATACTGCTCGTCATTTGTGTCGCTCGAAGTAGGCAAGTATACACCGGTCAGCCACCACTGGATTGCGGCATGCGTATCGCCTCCTTCATCTATCGTAGCAGAGTCTTTATACTTACTCCATATAGCATCTATACTATTGGGGATATTGGCAGGAAGTTGATATTGAGCCTGCCACCACGCGAGCAGATTAGAAGCAGATGCCGCCCAGCACAAGTTTTCATCGCCATCATTTTCAATGGTCTTATTGGCATCGTACCACCCTCCTTCCTGCGAAACGCCGGTCACCCAGACTGTTTCAGCCCGGGCAAAGGTGAGGCTCCATATAGCCACACAAAGGAACGTTTTGAGAAAGCTTTTCATGCCGTGAACACAAAGTTATCCATATCACACAAATAGGTGATATGTCAACAACAAAGTTCAGCCTTTACCCCAAAAAACCGCCTGCGCAGAGCACGCAGACGGTTTTGAAAAGCGGTTGAAAAGGTTAAACTTACACGGAAGCCTTGATGATAGCGGCAAAGGAGTCGGGCAAGAGAGCGGCACCGCCCACCAGAGCACCATCAATGTCCGGCTGGCTCATGAGCTCAGCGGCGTTGCCGGGCTTCACGGAACCACCATACTGCAGGCGCACGGCCTCAGCAGCCTCGGCACCGAAAGTGTCTGCGATGACGCCGCGGATGAAAGCGTGTGCGGACTGAGCGTCCTCTGCGCTGGCGGTCACGCCGGTACCGATGGCCCACACGGGCTCATAGGCGATGACAAGGCCGGCCACCTCTGCGGGGGTAAGCCCCTCCAGCCCCTCGACTACCTGGGATTTCAGGATAGCCTCCAGCTGGCCACCCTGACGCTGCTCAAGCGTCTCGCCGATGCAGTAGATGGGGCAGATACCGGCTGCGAGAGCCTTCTTAATCTTCTTGTTGATGTAAGCGTTGGTCTCGCCATGGTACTGGCGGCGCTCGCTGTGACCGAGCACCACATAGGTGCAGCCAAGCTCGTTGAGCATGGCGGTGGAAATCTCACAGGTGAAAGCACCATTGTCGCGGTCGCTCACGTCCTGAGCGCCCACGCCGATGCACTTGCACTCGCCGAGGGTTTCCATCACGGCGGGAATCGTCACGAAGGGGGGTACGATTACCTTGTCCACGGCGATTTCGCAGGTATTCTCATCCTTGAACGCGGCGAGGAAAGCCTTGGCTTCCTTCGGACCCATGTTCATCTTCCAGTTAGCAGCAATAATGGGTTTGCGAGACATAATAATAAGAAGTGTCTTGTTCTGACAGCGAGAAGCCTACCCCGAAAAGCACAAAAAGTCAAGCAAATTTCCCGCGAAAGGCAGGGAAAGATGCGCTAAGGCAACACGCCTCGCAAATTTGGCAGCAGGAGCAAGAAGGGCTGCACGGCAGACAGCATAGCAGGAGATACCACATAGGCGGGCGGGCGCAGCTTGTACTCTGCCCGGCAAACCGAGGCATACACCCCGGCCAAAGCATTCAGGCGCAGGGTATCGGCCTCGCACTGCAGCAGATAGTCTGTATAGGCCACAAGTTCCTGCATAGCGACGGCATCCCCCTGCTCCAGCGCAGCGCGAAATTCGCAGAAGAAGAAATAGGCCGTTTTGTAGTCCTTTGCCATGCGCTGCTCGAGCAGCTTCGCGGGCAACTCCAACACTTGCTGCCCCCCCAGAGCCTCCGGCAGGTATGATAACTCCGCTCGCAAGGCCTCCTCTCCCGGTGCGCTAAGCCGCCGGCGCAAGACAGCGGCCACTTTTGCCAAGCGCTCCGGGCAGGTAAGAGGCTCCGCTTCGCGGGGTATCGCCACGCAGCTGTCGCCCTCGGCCATATCCAGCAGCCAAGCGCCCTGCCAGTCTATGGCATCTGCCAGCAGGCAAAGCTCGCGCAAGCGCGCGGGCGGCAGTTGCTGCAAAGCCCGGCAACGCGGCAGCAGCCACTTGCGCACTACCAAGCGGGCGGTAGCAGCAGGTACTACATAGAGCCCGGGGGTCTCCGCCACCGGCACCAGCATCTCTGCCAGCTCTGTAGCCTCCCGCAGCAGCGTGAGTTGGCCGGCCATATCCCCCGGCAGTTCCACCACCTCTGCCGGTAAAATATCCACATGCGGCAGGGGCTCTTCCTCGGCCGCAGCAGAGATACAACTTACTGCAAATACAGAAGCAAACGCAAGAAGTTTAACAGACATCATAAAAAGCAGAAAGAGCCAGAGAATCGAAACTCTCTGGCTCTTCAGCTCCGGCGGTTGGGATCGAACCAACGACCTAGTGATTAACAGTCACCCGCTCTCCCGCTGAGCTACGCCGGATTTGCCGTTCCCGATGTTTTCGGGGTGCGGACGGATGATACTCCTTTTTGCTCCGCATTGCAAGCTTTTTTTGCAGAAAAAAGCATTTTTTTTACTTTTCTGTTGAAAATCGGCTCCATTTGGGGTAAAAAAGAAGCATGAATACACACAATTTCGACAAATGGACACTGCGCTTCACTCTTTGGGGCATCCCGGTGGAGATTCAGCCCAGCAGCTGGCTGATGCTGGCTCTGCTGGGTGGTGCTTTCGGCGTGAGCGATGGCAATATGCTGGTGCAGGTTCTTATCTTTGTAGCGGCCGGCATGCTCTGCCTGCTGGCGCACGAGTTCGGCCACGCTCTCGCGGCGCGCAAGTTCACCGGAGTCACACCCAACATCACCATGGCCATGCTGGGAGGTGTTACACATGCACCTGTAAGCATGCGTACGCGCAAGGAACACTTCTTGTGGGTGCTGGCCGGTCCGCTGGCCGGGCTGGTACCGGGGCTTGCAGCAGCGCTTCTGCTGGGTTTGCAAGTAGGCAATCCTTTTGCAGGGCTGTTCTTCTTGCTCTATGCCCCCATGGGCGCCGTGCTGTCCATGCCGGATTTTGCGCTGAATAGCCTCGGACAAGCCGTGACACACGGCACCCTGTCGCAGACAGCCCTGCAAGTATACAGTACTCTCGTGGGCATCAGCGTATGGTGGACTATCTTCAACCTCCTGCCCATCTTGCCAATGGATGGCGGACAATTGCTCGAAACAGCCACCAACAACCGGAAGCTCACAGCACAAGTAGGCATGATACTGGCCGCTGTACTAGCCCTGCTGTGCCTTATTGAGGGCATGATATTCGGCTTGCTTCTGCTGGGCTACTTCGCCTACATCAACCGGCAGATTTACCAAAGCCTCAAATAGAGCCCATGCTGGAAGTGCACAAAAAAACGAAGTCGCGACCCCGCTGCATGGTGACGGAAGCATGCGAATAGATATCATGCAACTTATCATCTTTATCTCCGCCCTTATCTGCACCACTCTTTGCCCGGCTGCAAACGAACTCTCGAGCGGAGCAACGCGACTCACCCCCACCGCCCGCCACACCAAAACGGCTGACCCACGCCGGCCGACCACGGCGGCTGTAGATTTTTCCGCGCTCATACTCAAAACGCTCAAAGAGGATATGCCCACCGGCGGCGGCTATGACAGCGGACAAGCAGCCACCGACAAATTGAGCGAGGCTGTGGCTTGGGGTGAGGAAGAAAAGACGCTGCATATCTCGCCGAATATCGCCACGCCCTCTTTCTGCTCCGGTGCTTGCTACCTACTTTTGGTAAAAACGCTTCAGAACTGGGAGCAAAACCTCGCAGGCAAGCTTAGCCCGGAAGTCTGGCAGCTACTGGCGGTGCAACAGCAAGCAGATGGCATCGGCGTGTGGGGGCGGGCTAATGCCAACGGCCCCGGCTTCTCCAAAATGGTGCACGATTTGCGAGTGGGGGTAAACTTTACCGACATCCGGAAAGCCCGCCCGGGAGATTTTCTTAAATTCTTCTGGACCAAAGAGATTGGCGCCAAGGAGCACGGGCACCTCGTTGTTTACCTGGGATACAAGCGTAAGGGAGGCGAATTGTACATAACCTATTGGTCTGCCAACAAACCGGACGGCTACGGCATGCGCAGAGTCAAAGCCTCTGCTATACACAACCTCATCTTTACCCGCATCACAAATCCGCAGAATTTCAACAACGCCATTGCTTTGCCCCAATCCGACAAATGGCTGCAGGATATGCTGCAAAAATCGTTCACCTTCACAGAGGTGTGCCAAAAAATCGGAGTTCCGGCAGGTTCTCCGGCACAAAAATCAAAACGTACCCCGGATTGACCGGGAGAATCTTCATGGCCCAAGGCGGAATTATGAGTCAGCTTCCGGTGATTTTCCTCTGCATTTGCCCGTTGGTGTCACGTTTACGGCTTGCGCGGGGCGCGTCTGTTGTATAATATAGGGGGCGTACCGTTATGTCGAGTTCGTTTGGTTCCGTTTTCAAAGTCAGCACCTGGGGAGAATCCCACGGTGTGGGGGTAGGTGTGGTAATCGATGGTTGCCCGGCGGGTGTGCCGCTCACTACAGAGCAGATTCAGGCAGAGCTAAACCGCCGCCGCCCCGGACAGAGCGATATCGTGACCCCGCGCAACGAGGAGGATTGCGTGGAAATCCTCAGCGGTGTGCTGGAGGGAGTGACACTCGGCACCCCCATAGCCCTTTCCGTGCGCAACAAAGACCACCAATCCTCCGCCTACAATGAGATGCAGCACACCTACCGCCCCTCGCATGCAGACTATTGCTACGATGCCAAGTACGGCATACGTGCCTGGGCAGGCGGCGGCCGAGCCAGCGCCCGCGAGACAATAGGCCGCGTGGCGGCCGGAGCCGTGGCCAAGGCCATGGCGCAGGCACTCTGCCCGCAGTTGCAGGTCATAGGCTGGGTGCAGCAGGTGCACACCGTATTCTGCCATGTGTTGCCGGCGGATGTAGACCCGGCCGTGGTGGAGAGCAACATCGTGCGCGCAGCAGACCCGGAAAGCGCAGAGGATATGAGCGCTGTCATCCGCGAGGCTCGCGCCAAGGGGGACTCCGTGGGCGGTGTGGTAGCCTGCACAGTGCGCAACTGCCCGGTAGGGCTGGGCGACCCCGTGTTCGACAAACTGGAGGCCACGCTGGCACACGCCATGTTGAGCATCCCGGCCTGCAAGGGATTCGAAATAGGCAGCGGATTCGGCGCGCCTGCCCTGCGCGGCTCCGAGCACAACGACCCCTACTATATGGATGGGGAACGCGTGCGCACACGCACCAACAACTCCGGCGGCGTTCAGGGCGGCATCTCCAACGGAGAGGATATCAACATGCGTCTGGCTTTCAAGCCCACCGCCACCCTCATGCTCCCGCAAGACACGGTGAACGATACCCACACCGAAGTGCAGCTGCGCGGCAAGGGCCGCCACGACCCCTGCGTATTGCCCCGCGCCGTGCCCGTGGTGGAAGCTATGGTCTGGCTTGTGCTGGCAGACCACATTCTGCGCCAACGTTCTGCCCGCATCTGAAAAAAAAGCCATGCAAATCGACAAAAACACCTCGCAAGCGGACATGCAGCGGCTCTACACCGCTGTGGTAAAACGCGAGTTTCTGAGAGGCACCCCGCTCAATATAAAGGCCTTTCTGCGCTACGCGGTACTCTTTCTGCTCTTCCCGGGCATGATATTCGGCTTCTATGTGGGTCTGGCTGTCACGGCGGCTTTCTGCGCCGTGCTACTCACGCTAGTGCTCACAGACAACATGCATTGGGGCATGCACGCCACGCTCTCCTGGCTCGCGCTGGGGCTGGTGCCCACCCTGTTCCTGACCATCGACACTTGGCGGCGAGCCGCTCGCACCCGTGCCCTGCGTATGCTGGAGCGCACGCCCCTGCCCGGCACCCATGCAGCCAAAGCCACAGTTCCCTGCCGCATGCCCCTGAAGTGGCGTCCCAAGCAGAGCAACGGCTCCGCCATCCGCATCGCCACTGCCACGGTGCGCGCGGAATCGGACGGCATCTACGCCTTTCTGCTCTGCATAGAGAACTACTCCGGCACACGCCTGCTCACAGATGGCCCCGCCGGCATGTGCCTAGTGCAAAGCTCCGGCAAAAAAGGCGAGCAGCTCCAAGCCCTACTGCTCTACAAGCTCAAAGCCGGCGTGCACGAGATTTGCTGGAGTCTGCAGGCCGATGAAGCACCGCAAACAACACTGAGCAGACTGAATTAAAGCCCTGTTACGCATTGGGCCAAAGTCAGCTAGCCGGGAAAAAGATTGAATTTCACTGCGAAATCAGAATGAACAAGCAACGGCAGAGGAGCCTGCTTGCTCGCCTGCCGTTGCGAAAATTTCCGGGGAGTCCGGCGAAAATCAATAGCGGATTGTGTAATCCTCGGGCTCGCGCGGTGCTTCGAACTCGCGGTCGCAGGGAGGCAACATGGTGTTGAGCGCACGGCGCTGGATTGTATCCTTCATGCCTTTGTTGTTGCGCTCGGTTATTTTAGCTGCCTCTTGGGCTGCCGTGTCGCGCTGCTTGGCTGCTTCGGCCTTGGCCTTGTGGTACTGAGCCATACTGGCTTTCTGGCGCTCAGAGGCTACATTTTCGAGAGCCTTCTCGGAAATATCGGACGGCTCGACGACAGGCGCAGCCTGAGCTACCATGGCAACAGCTGCTATAACAGAGAGGAAAGAAAGAGTTTTCATAAATCTAAGACACTCTCAGTATACGGAAACGGGGCGATATGTCAAGCGCATTCTCCGCATTTTCTTTTTCTGCAAGAAAATTCTTGCATTTTGTCTGCCGAAAGGGTACTATCCGGTACACGAAAAGCGAAACATGAGTGAGCAAAGCAAAGAGAAACCGGATTTCAAAAGCAGCCCGCTGCAGGAGGTGGATCGCACCATGATGCCGCAAGCCACCGGTGTGGAAAAAAGCCTGCTCTCCATGATGACCATCGACCCCACCAGCATCATCTCCCAATGCATTGCTGACGGAATGAATAGCGACTACTTCTACGTGCCCGCGCACCGCATCCTGTGGGAAATCTTCCGCGAGCGCTACGAGAAAGGAATCGCGCTGGACACCGTATCCGTAGCCCAAGAGCTTACGGACAAAAAACAGCTGGAGGCGGTAGGCGGTCACGCCGGGCTGGCAGATATTTTCTCCTACGCCACGACCACTGCTCTCTATAGCCTGCACTTCGAGACGCTCAAAGAGAAATACATCCGCCGCGCTATCATCCTGACGGCGAACAAGGCCTCAGACTCCGCCTACACCTCCGAAGCAGAGATAGACGAGCTGCTGGACCAAACGGAGCAAGACGTGCTCAAAATCCGCATGAACTCCGCCAAGGGCGAGGAGTGGAGCCTGAAAGAGGACATAGACAAGGCCGTCACCAACCTGGAGCGCATGATGTCCACCTCCGGCGGCATTCTGGGGCTATCTTCCGGCTTCCCGCGGCTGGACACCATGATAAACGGCATGAAACCCGGCGAGCTCTTCATCATTGCCGCCCGCCCGGCTATGGGCAAAACATCTTTCATGCTCAACATCATAGAGCATGTCATCCTGGATCTCAAAAAACCCATGATGGCTTTCTCCTGCGAAATGCCCAGCGAGCAGCTCGTGGAGCGTCTGCTCTACGCACGCAGCGGCATCAGCAAGCAGGACCTCAAAGCTCGCCAGGGCAAGCTGAACCAAGAGGAGCTCAAGCGCTTCCGCTCCGCCATAACCGAGCTGAAAAACAGCAAGCTTGTCATAGACGATACCGCCGCCATCTCCATCTCCGAGCTGCGCGCCAAAGCTCGCCGCCAAATGCGAAAATACCCGGACATGGCCGCCATCGGCATCGACTACCTCCAGCTCATGCGCTCCCACACCAAACAGGCGCAAAACAGCCGTGAACGCGAAATCGCAGAAATCTCCGGCGGTCTCAAGAGCCTGGCGAAGGAGCTCAAACTCCCCATCATTGCTCTGGCTCAGCTGAACCGTGGTCCGGAAAACCGCACCGGCAAAAACAAAGGCACCCCCCAAATGAGCGACCTGCGAGAATCCGGCGCTATCGAGCAGGATGCGGACATGATTGGCCTGCTCTGGCGCTCCCGCTACTATGCAGAGGATGACGAAGAGCGAGAAAGCAAGGGCAACGAGGCTAATCTTCTGCTCGCAAAAAACCGCAACGGCCCCACCGGAGATGTCCCCCTGAGTTTCCACGCAGAAATCATGCGTTTCGTCCCCCGCACCGTCGTAGACAACGAGGAAGAATAAGCCTGGTTGCCAATTTACAATGAAGCATTTACAATTTTATTTCAGCACATGAACAAGATAAGTTTAGTTATTCCGTGTTACAACGAGCAGGAGGCACTGCCGGCGTTCATTCAGGAAATGGAGCGTATCATGCCCCTGCTTACGGATACAGAAGCAGAAATCATACTCGTGAACGATGGCAGCAAAGACGACACGCTGCCCCTCATGCGCGAGCTGGCAAAGAAACACGCCTACATACGCTATGCCTCATTTTCCCGCAACTTCGGCAAAGAGAGCGCTATACTGGCCGGCTTCGCCATGGCCAAGGGGGACTACATCGCCGTGATGGATGCCGACCTGCAGGATCCGCCGGCCCTGCTGCCGGACATGCTCCGAGCCGTACGAGAGGAGGGTTACGACTGCGCCGGCACACGCCGCTCCACGCGCAAAGGCGAGCCGCCCATTCGCTCTGCCTTTGCCCGCATGTTCTACAAGGTTATCAATGCCCTCTCCGACACCAAGCTGGTGAACGGTGCGCGAGACTACAAGCTACTCTCCCGCAGGGCTGTGAACGCTATCCTCGCCATGCCGGAGTACAACCGCTTCTCCAAAGGCCTGTACGAATGGATAGGCTTCCGCACCAAATGGTTTGAGTACGAAAACATAGAGCGCATTGCCGGAGAAACGAAGTGGTCTTTCTGGAAGCTGTTCAAATACTCTATAGAAGGCCTGCTGGCATTCACCACCGTGCCACTGGCTCTGGCATCCCTGCTGGGCATTCTCTGCCTGCTTGTCGGCTTCATTGTCATCCTCGTGCTGGCCGTGCGCCAGTTCGTCTGGCACAACTCCGTAGACGGCTGGACCTCCATGGTCTGTATCATCGTCATGTTCAGCGGTCTACAACTCTTCTGCCTCGGCATCATCGGCCAGTATCTCGCCAAAATGTATCTCGAAATCAAAAAACGCCCCCACTACATCATCGCCGAAAGTTCAGACAACGCCCAAGAGGCTGGATGTTGAATTTTGGATTCATTCTCATCCAACAAAGGGATGCTTCCCGGAGGTTAAATTGGGAGTGCGAGCCGCTGGCTCGCCAAACTTCCTACTTCGTCCCCGGTTAATTTTTTGTGGTAAACTGAGCTCGTTCGGGGTAAAATCCGAGCCAGCGGAGAGGTCTGTCAAACTTCGCGGCTTTGACAGACCGACTGAGGATACACCCGCGTTCGTCCCAGGGTCG
>JAZNTO010000153.1:0-4311 GCA_045591805.1 Akkermansia sp.
TCCGACTTGGGCTCGTTGATGATGCGGCGTACCTTGAGGCCGGCAATTTCACCGGCTGCCTTGGTGGCGTTACGCTGGGCATCGTTGAAGTAGGCGGGCACGGTGATAACGGCCTCGCTGATGGTCTCGCCGAGCTTGCTCTCGGCATCCGCCTTGAGCTTGCTGAGAATCATGGCGCTGATCTCCTGCGGGGAGTATACCTTGGTCTCGCCGCCTACCTCTACCTGAATGTGGGCATCGCCGTTGGCTGCTTCCACGATGGTGTAGGGCACCTTCTTGTCATCCGCTGTCAGCTCGGCATACTTGCGGCCGATAAGACGCTTGGCGGAGAAGATGGTGTTGCGGGGGTTGGTCACAGCCTGGCGCTTGGCCGCCTGGCCTACGATGCGCTCGCCGCTCTTCGTGAAGGCTACGATGGAGGGAGTGGTGCGTGCACCTTCGCTGTTCTCCAGTACGGTGGCTTGACCGCCATCCATCACGGCCATGCAGGAGTTGGTGGTACCGAGGTCAATTCCGAGAATCTTGCTCATTGTTGTGTGTCTTTCTATGTTTGTGTTTGTTTTGAAGTTGTTTTGGGCTCAGGCTCCGAGCCCTCTGCTTACTTTCTTTGTTGCAAATACCATGCCAACTGTGCTAATGGCATGTCAGATGTTGTAAATTGTTGATATGTCGATCCTTTGGGATAGCTTGCTCACAATGCCTGAAAATAATACCTGCGACAAACTGCCGCAAGTGGGCATTTTGTCGCAGGTGTAACATGCGGCATTTTGCCGCATGTGCTGAAGCTTATTGTTTTTTGCCGATTTTTTTGATAACGACCGGGGCGGCGGTAAGCAGCACGAGCAGGGCACAGGCCAGCACAGCCCAGTCCCCCAGCATGGCGTAGAGGGTGAAACCGGCGTTCTTGTCTACCGGAAGCAGGGCGTAGCTGTGGCCTGCCAAGTGGGGCGTGCCGTCCGCTTTGAGCAGGGCGTGGATAAAGGCGCCGTTTGGGGCTATGGCGCAGCAGACCCCGCTGTTTGCCGCGCGCACCATGGGCCGGCGCAGCTCGATGCAACGGAAAGCTGCATTTCGAGCCTGCTGGACACCGCATACAGAGTTGCGGAACCAAGCGTCGTTGCTGATATTCACGATGACCTGCGGCCCTTTGCGCACGAACTTTGTGAGCAGGGCTCCCACGGTATCCTCGTAACAGATGGCCGGGATAACCCCCACCGTTTCATCTGTGCCGGGCAGGGGAATGGCTATAGGCTCATCCCCGCTGCCGGGGAGTATACCATCCCCCACCTGGGTACCGGTAATCTGCGAGTAGAGCTCGCCAATCCATTCTATCTCCCGGGTCAGGGGTATGTACTCGCCAAAAGGCATGAGATGCTGCTTGGAGACAGTACGCATGCTGTCGAAGCCGGCGGATATATATGCCATGGAGTTGAGCATGCCGCGGGGCTCCAGATACCCGCCCACAGGCTCCAGCCGTATCTCGTCCACACCGGTGAAAAGCGTGAAAGGCTTCCCTCCCATCTGCTGCACGAGGCTGCGCACCATGGGCAAGCCCTCCTCGCCGAAAAAGCCCTGCGTGGTGTAGGGGTCTACATCGCCGCCAAGCAACTCTCCGGTGCCGATATTGCGCCAAATGGGGAGCCCCATAGCGCTCTCCGGCCATACCACCCACACCGGCAGCTGCTGGGTAAAGGCCAGCTCCGGGTGCTCCATGGCTTGCCGGGCTGTGTTCTGCTGGATTTCGTTGAAGGCGGCCATGGTGGCTCGCAGATACACGCCGTATTGGGAAAGACCGTTCTTAATGCGCTCGTGGCGCGGCACATCCGGCGCGTTCTCGGCTATGTGGTCGCTCTGGTCCTTATTTATCTGCACGGCCAGTACAGGCAGCTGCAGGGTACTGTCCTTTTTCCGGAGCGCTAGCGGGGAATAAAGCTTGCTGAAGGTGAGCCCGCCCGATATGAGGCAGAACAGCACGAGGAGCGTCGCGTAAAAATCCCAAGGGCGCCCGGCGCGTCCCATGCCGCGGAAGTGCCGTACACTGCGCCGTACCGCGCAGTACACCACCACAGAGGTGAATACCGGTATAAAGGAGAGCGCCGCCGTACCCACAAACTCTGCCCACTGTGCCAGAGCCAGTCCATCGTAGAGCGCCATGCCTAGGCTGTTCCAGCTGAATCCCAGCGTACCGTTGGCGCGCAGCCACTCGATGCACACCCACAGCGCTGCGCAACCTGTGGCGGAGCGCAGGGTGGAGGCCATGTCTGCCCAAGCCCACTTAAACCAGGCGGCTTTCTTTTGTTCGGTGCTCATGTCTTCTGTAACCGGCCCCTGCGAGAGCGCCGGGCGCAGCAAGGTGCCGGCCAGCGCTGCCCACGCTCCTACAAGCACGGAGTACACCGCCATGAGCGGCAAAAAAGCTATAGCCAGAAATACCCACCACGGTATGTTGAAGGTGTGCCCCACCTCCGTTATCCACGAGAAAGTCGTGCAGTAGTAGCCCATGCCATACAGCCAGCCCAGCCGGAAGGCTCGCCACCACTTCGCAGGCCCTGCCCATAGTACATAGAGCAGCGGCAACAGCGCTACCCATACAAGCCCGGATACATCATAGGGGGCAAAAGAGAGCGTCATGAGCGCGCCGGCTGCGGGGCTCAGCAGCCAGTGCCACCATCGCGTGACCGGCGCCGCCGCCGGAAGCTCGCTGTACGTGCTAAGTTTTCTGTGCGGTTTCATTGTTTTTCGGAAATGGGTAGAGCGGTGATAGTGCGGTAGCCCAGCAGGTACGTCTCGCCGGAGCCTTGCGGGCGCTGGCGCACGTAGACTCTCCAGAGCGGTTCTTCCTCGTTCAGGCAGTGCAGAAGGTAGGAAGCCTCATCCCCGAAGCCGGTCTCAATGAGTACCGTAGCGGTCTCATTTTCCGCTTGTATGTCCACATCCTTGCGGGGCACGAACTTGCCGTCCTTGTAGGCCAGGCTCAGGGTGTCGCCCCGCTGCCGGTTTTTGCTGTCCGCAAAGTGCACCAGCAGCATGCCGCTCCCCTTTGTGCCGCTCAGGGTCAGAGTGGCGCTTGGGTAATAAGCTGTGCGCAGCTCCATGCGCGCGTTTCCCTTGGCACTGTTCCATGTGGCCTGTACATCCTGCAGCACCACACCCTCCGCCCCGGCTCGCGGGAAGCCGCTGCTGTATTCCCTCCACTCCGCTACGGGGATGTGGCGGTAGCTATACAGCACTACCCCCAGTGCTACCACCATGATGCAGCCAAACAAGGAAAGGTATATGAGGTTCTTTATCCCTATTTTGCGTATCAGTTTGCCGATTTTTGTGGCTTTTTGCTCTTGCATGCGCCTATTTTGTACCGAAAATTGCCGCGTTGCAATAAAAAAAGGTTGCATTCTTGCAAAAAATGGTAAAAATAGGGGTGGGCAATCAAGCCCCATACACATTATGGCCGATATCGACTCCAAAAACGAAAAGAATGTTCCCGGTAAGTTCTACGTCGACAGCAACTGCATCGACTGCGGGCTTTGCCGCGAGGTAGCAGGCGATTTCTTCGCCGCAGATGAGGATGAAGGCGTTTCCTACGTCTGCAAACAGCCCCAGACCGATGATGAGGTGGCTCTCTGCACCGAGGCTAAGGACGGCTGCCCCGTCGACTCCATCGGTGATGATGGCGAGTAAAGGCTACCGGGATTCCCCGATATTATCTTAACAATCATCGGCTCCGGCGGTGGCTTATTCCGCCGGGGCCGCTTTGCCCCCTCTCTTCCATGGCAACGCCATCACGCGGCAGAGCTTACCGCTTCTCCCCGCCAAAACCCGCGCAGGCGGCTCCCGCTCGTAGCCGGGAGGGCGGAGCCTTGTTTCACGAGGAGCTCTTTGAGGATGGTTCCGTGCGCCCCGTGCGCAACACGAGCCGCGCAGAACGCGAGAGCAATCAGGCTCTTGCGGACTTTTTTGGGGTCGCTCCGGGGCTCAGCCCGGCGGCAAATGTGCGCACCGTGGAGTCTGTGCTGGCATCCCTGGTGAGTAAGATGGATATCTCCCTAGCAGAGCATGCTCCGGAGGTGCTGGCAGATGCCTGGCGCAAGGCGGTGGGACCTTTCCTGGCTACCAAGGCAGAGCTGCTCTCCATTGCAAGCAAGCAGGCTAGCATCCGTACCTCGCACCCGGCTGTGCGCTTCGAGCTTATGCGCCAGAAAGCCGCTATCATTCGCGCCCTCAATGCCTCCCTCGGCGAGGGCTGCGTGAAATCCGTGCAGATTGTGCACGGTTGAATTTCGCCCGGGCGCTTTATCAGCATTACCTATGCTG
>JAZNTO010000154.1:0-38895 GCA_045591805.1 Akkermansia sp.
TTTCGGGCGGGAAATGCAGAGATCGTTTGTGGCTCGCTCAATGGCCATCAACAAATCCTGACGGCGGAAATCCGGTGTAACGCACTCCGGATGTGTGGTCACAAACTCCTTGAGCCAAGCCGTGTGAGCGGTAAGGTTGAAGTACCAGTTCTCCTCCTCCAGCTCAATGACCTGCCCCCACTCGGGGCCGAAGTTGCCGTCCTCTCCGCGCTCCTTATCTGTAAGGAATTGCTCCTGGCGCACAGAGTAGAAGCCCTTGTAGGCCTTCTTGTACAGGCAGCCTTTCTCCTTCAAATTGGTGAGGATTTTCTGTACGCAGGCCTTGTGACGAGCGTCCGTGGTAGCGGCCCAGCCATCATAGGAAATGCCGAGGCGCTCCCAGAGGGCGATAAAGCGCTTGGTCACAGTGTCGGCATATTCCTGCGGGGAGATGCCGGCTTCTTCCGCTTTCTGCTGCACCTTCTGGCCGTGCTGGTCTACACCGGTCAGCAGGAAGGTATCCTCGCCGCACATTCGGTGCCAACGAGCCAGTACGTCCGCCAGGACCTTCTCGTACGCATGCCCGATGTGGGGGGAACCATTCGTGTAATCGATTGCTGTAGTAATGTAGAACATAGCGCGGGGATTGTACTACCAAGCGCCCCTGCAAGCAAGCCCAAACTCCGCATACTGACAGGATTTTGGGAGCTTGGATTTTAAATTCCGGGCTCTAATGGTATTCACCTGTCGAATCACAAAAAATAAAATCCAAGCCTATACGTCACTTCTTCTTTCTGTAGGAAGGCTCAGCCTCCTCTGCCTTGAAGTTGTAGAGAGGCTTGAAGATATCCGCCACCTCCACCGTAGGGCCAATGTGCTTCAGGATGGCGTCCATACCTTTGTATGCCATGGGGGATTCATCCAGCGTGCGCTGAGTCACAGAGGTGGTGTAGATACCCTGCATCTGCTGCTCAAAGTCGGCCAGCGACAACTCGCGGAAAGCTTGGGAGCGGCTCATAAGACGCCCGGCACCGTGCGGGGCGGACTGGTTCCAGTCGTCATTTCCCTTGCCGGTACCGTAGATGCAGCCATCGCGCATGTTGATGGGGATGAGCAACTTCTCACCCGCACGGGCCGAGATGGCCCCCTTGCGCACGATATTGCTGTCGTGGTCTATGTAGTTGTGCGTGGTGTGGAACATATCCTGCACCTCTAAGCCAAGGCGGCGGATGATGATATTCGCCATCACCTCGCGGTTGCGCAAGGCAAATTGCTGGCAGATTTTCATATCGTGCAGGTAGTGCTCGCGATCCTCGCCCTCCAAGTAGCAGAGCTCGGCGGGAGTGTCCGGGGAAAGCTCGCTCCATTGTGCGCGCTGTGTCTTGATGGCGCTCTGAATCTCGCGCTGTCGCCCCTGCGCCTTGAGGCCGGCTATGAGAGCAGCCTCCAGCGCTTGGCGATCGCCTATGCCGGAGCGGCGGTCTATGGCCACCTTCTGGTACAAATCGCAAACTTGCTTACCGAGATTTCGCGAGCCGGAGTGAAGGATGAGGTAGTAGTTCCCCTGCGTGTCGGCATCCACCTCCACGAAATGATTTCCACCGCCCAGCGTACCGAGGGAGCGCAGCAAACGTTCGCGGTGCTCCAGCAGCTCGCGGCAATGCAGCGCTTCAAATGGCTCGAACGGCTCCACAGCCTCGCGGTGCACATACATGCCGCTGGGGATATTGCGGTGCATGATGTCATCCAACGCAGCAAAATCCGGTTTCTGCTTACCAAGTGCCACGGTAAGCATGCCACAGCCAATGTCCACCCCCACAATGTTGGGGATAACCTTGTCTCCAAGATCGGCTGTAAAGCCGATAACGCAGCCTTTGCCGGCGTGAACATCCGGCATGATACGCACCTTTGCTTCCGCAAAAGCGGGCTGCTCCAGCAGGCGCGAGATTTGTTTGCGCGCCAGTTCGTCTACCTCGTCTGTGTAGATTTTCAGATTCATGGTCTGAGTATATAATGTTGTATGTTGTTTGTCTGTGTTCTGTCTCCCGACAGAGATGAGTTTGTAGCTATAGGGATTTTGGGCAGATGGGCGTGAGCAGTTTACGCCTGCTGAGCAGCGGCGTCAAGCGCAGAATAAAAAAAACGCGCAAAAATTGTGTCTTACAGTTGACAGGCGGCGGTGCCTGCTGTAGAGTGTCTGCATGAACATACACCCCGAGCTCACCTCTTCTACCCCGGAATACCCACAGCACGATATCGCATCGACATTAGAAAAACTGCCACGCCTTGCGGGAATTTCCACGGCGGAAGATTGCCTGTTTTCCACGGTGGAAGATTGCCTGAGTAAGTCGGAGCGTAACATCATGTACAAAATTAAAAGAGAAGGCTGGACAGCTGTCGAAATGCAGCTCATAGGTGGTGAGCCCGCTCCCCTACTCAGCCCCAGAAAAATAGCTACTGCCGAAAAAAGGTACGAAAAATACCGCAGGGTTTACGAATTCATGATAGAAAACGGCATTGACTTTCCCAAGTGATATGTGATAGAATGGGCGCATGAAAATAGAAGCCGCACAGACCCCGCCCCCGAGCTTCCCACTGCTCCGCAGAGTCTCGGCTCTGGCGGCTGCGGCGGCCACGGCATTCGTGGCCTGCGAGCGCCAACATGCCCCGGGAAGCGTGCCGGGCAAAGCCACGCCCGAAGAGCAGCAACGCCAACAAGGCGCTCCGGCTTCGCAAGGGGAGGGAGAAACGCAAGCATAATAATCCTCGCAACATCGCATACCATGAAGATAGAACCCGAAACAAAATCCACACCGAAGTATCCCGTGCTGATGGCTGCTGCCGTAGCAGCCACCGCAGCAACTCTAGCCGCCTGCCAGCAGCAGCAACAGCAGCAAATGTCGCTCCCCGGTGAGCCCCTGCCCCTGCAAGTAACAGGCGGTGTCCTCCCGGGCAAATAACCCCCGTCCATGGCAGAGTCTGTATACTCCCGCATGGCGGAAACCACAGGCAGCTACGATGTGTCGCTGCGTCCGCCTGCATTTAGCGAGTTCTGTGGACAGGAAAAGGTAAAGGAGCGCCTGCTGCTTATGGTAGAAGCGGCACGCATGCGCGGAGATGTGCTGGACCATGTGCTACTGAGCGGCCCGCCCGGACTGGGTAAAACCACGCTGGCAAACATCATTGCCAATGCCGTGGGGCACCGGCTGCACACAACCTCCGGCCCACAGATTGACAAGGCGGGAGATTTGGCCGGCATCCTCACCAATGTAGAGAAAGGCGATGTACTCTTCATCGACGAGATACACCGCCTGCACCCCGCGATAGAGGAATACCTGTACCCGGCCATGGAGGATTTCCGGCTCGACATCATCATCGACCAAGGGCCGAATGCCCGCTCCATACAGCTCAACCTACCGAGATTCACCCTTGTGGGCGCTACCACGCGAGCCGGCATGCTTACCGGCCCGCTGCGCTCACGCTTCGGCCTCATCAACAGGCTGGATTATTACTCTGCAGAGGAGCTTTGCCAAATCCTGCACCGCTCTGCCGGGCTGCTGGATATAGACCTGAAGCAAGGAGGTGCTCTCTCCATAGCCCGCCGCTCCCGCGGCACCCCCCGTGTGGCCAATGCCCTGCTGCGCTGGGTTCGCGACTTCGCACAGGTGAAAAGCGATGGCTGTATAACCGATGCCGTGGCAGAAGCCGCCCTGAGCATGATAGATATAGACGCCGACGGGCTGGATGAAATGGACAGGCGCCTGCTGGAAACCATGATTTACAAGTTCGACGGCGGCCCCGTGGGGCTGGCCTCCTTGGCGGTAGCAGTGGGCGAGGACGAAAGCACCATAGAGGACGTGCACGAGCCTTTCCTCATCATGCAGGGCTATATAAAGCGCACCCCGCGTGGGCGCGAAGCTCTGCCTGCAGCCTATGCCAAGATAGGCGCTAACCCGGCACGTGCGCAGGGTGAGTTACCGCTTTAACAAACTCCGATACACACACAGATTATGAACCGACTCCTACTCGCCGCCACAGCTGCGGCTGCTTTCCTTTTCTCCGCATGCCAACAGCAGCAAATGCAGCAGATTGCCTACAACTCCAAGGTGGTAGTGCTCGACATAGGGCACTACTACGAGCCCACACGCGGAGGGCAAGGAGCACGTACCCCGGATGCCTCCAAAGGCGGCAGCATAGAAGAGACGGAGTTCTGGTACCGCCACGCCGGAATTGTGAAATCCACCATCGAAGCAGCGGGCTACACCTGCCGCATTTGTAACCGCGGGGATATGCCCGCAGACCCGAAACTGGCGGCCGCAGCAAAGAAAGCCGGAGTGCACCATGTAAAAAGCCCCATCCCCACAGCCATCTACCACTCCACCCACCACCCCCGCCGCATAGCTGTGGGTATGCTGAGCACAAACTACGCACTCGACCAACAGCCAGGTGCCGTGGTGTTCCTGCACCACAATAGCAACTCCGAAAAGTGGAGAGTATTCAACAAAGGAGCATTTTACTGCAACGAAGCCGGGGTGCGCATGGCTCAAACTATGGCACAGGTCATGAACCGCGACATTTTGGATAACCCCTCCGGCGGCATGCCCAACAACAATGTTCCCTGCGGCGTCGTGCTGCGTACGGACGGACGCCGTGGCGGCGGAGACTGGCTCAACGCCTGCAATGAGTCCTATGTGCCGGCCGTCATCACCGAGGTCGCCTTCCTCTCTAACCCGGAGCACGCTCGCTACCTCAACAAGCCGGAAAACGCCCGCAAGTTCGCCCAAGCCATCGGTCGCGGCGTCGTAGAATATCTCAACAAACGGTAAGCACAACCTTTTCCATGTCCCTCTCCCTGCTTCCCACGTTCAGCCCCTACACCTCCATCGTTTACCTGCATAACGGAAAGCCACTTTTCTATGAGGTACACATTCAGAGCGACACGAACCTGGAAAAACTCACCCTCACCGTGAGCTACTATCCGGACTATGTAAAGCCCCAAACATTTACGATACCCGAACTGCGCGCCGGACACCCCGTTACCCTTACCTCCGGTAGGCCGCAATATGACCTCGCAAGGCTCAAGGCGATAGCAGAGGAGGAACCCGGGCAGATGTGCTTTACCCTCAAATGCGGTGAACAGGTGGTTCACGAGCAGCAATTCAACTTCACTTGGCTGCCGGGCAATGCTTGGGTCTCCGGCAGAAAGGTAAGCCACCCTGAGTTGCTGGCGGCTCTAGTACAGCCCAACGACCCTGTGGTGGATCGAGTTCTGCACAATGCAGGCAAGCTCCTGCTCAGCAATGGCTGCAATCCTTCTTGGGCCGGATACGGCAAACAAAACGGACAGATTCGAAACAAAATACGAGCCATTTGGAATGTGCTGGCCGGTTACGGCATCAACTATGCGCTTCCACCCCAAGGGGAGACAAATGGAGAAATCGGTTTATTGCAAAAAGTGCGCACTCCTTCTCAGATTATGCAAGGAGGTTGTGCAACTTGCATGGATTCGACCATGCTGTTGACGGCTGTTCTGGCGCAAGCCGGGTACAATCCCATCATCCTTACGACAGCAAATCACGCATTTGTGGGAGTAATGCTGGAGGATGAACACCTGAAAAAGCCGGTAACAGACAGCGTTTCCAACCTCCGAAATCTCATGGAGCTGGAGCAATTACTCGTTCTGGAATCAACGCTATTGACCAGCTCCGAAAAGGGGATCCACACATTTGAACAAGCACAGAAGGCTGCCGCAAACACGCTACTGATGTGTCACGATTTCGAGCTGGCATACGATGTCACTCAAATCTGGGGTATGGGTATACGCCCCCTCAACCCTGAGCAGGATAACAATACAGAAAACGCAGTAAACGAACAACTTAACGCCACGGAAGATGCGAATTTCCTTCCGGAAAAAACTGCAGAGGATTTGGAAGAAGAACAATCTCTGGTAACAGCTCGCAAACGCACCCGCATGGAGAACTGGCAGCTCAAGCTGCTGGATTTATCCATGCGCAACAATCTGCTCAACAGCAAGACAGACAAAACACAAATAGAACTCATAATCGATGATGTAGCAAAACTGGAGGACGATTTATCAGGCGGCGCCTCATTCCGAATCTCGCCCGTGGAGCTCACATACTCACTGGAAGAAGCATTCAAGCAGAATAATCAGGATGAGGTTCAGAAAATTATCGCTCAGCAAGCTGCTCTCCTCTACCCCAAATCCGGACTTCTGGGAATCACCTCTAAGCGGACAGTAGGCGGAAATGACTTGGAAAAACGCATCTACAACCTGTATCTGGCGGCGCGAAGAAATCTGGAGGAGAGTGGCTACAACACGCTTTACATAGCCTGCGGGTTCCTCAAATGGGTGCGGCGCGACAAAGGGAAACAGACTCTACAGGCTCCACTTCTTCTCATCCCCGTGCGCCTGACACGCAAGAGTGTCAAAAGCGGCTTCCGCCTTCAGACCACAGACGAGGAGCCCCGCATCAACCTGACACTGCTGGAGCTACTGAAAACAGAGTACGACCTGCGCATCCCGGAGCTGGAGGACGAACTACCCACCGACAAATCCGGGCTGGATATCACAAAAATCTTTAACACTGTACGCCGAGCCATCCAAGATTTTGATGGCTGGGAGGTGACAGAGAGTTGCACACTGGGCATCTTTTCCTTCGCCAAGTACCTGATGTGGAAAGACCTGTGTGACCGAAGAAAAGAACTGCTGGCCAACCCCATCGTGCAGCATCTTGCCACGGAGCAGCGCTCTGCATTTCCCGCACAGGTAGGCTTCCCCGAGCCGGCCACGTTGGACAACGAAGCGGACGCTCATCGGGTGTTCACGCCGCTTTCTTCGGACTCTTCGCAGCTCTCCGCCATACTGGCAGCCGGTCGCGGAAAGAACTTCGTACTCATTGGTCCGCCCGGCACCGGCAAAAGCCAGACCATCTCAAACATGATAGCCCACTGCTTGGGACACGGAAAGACGGTGCTCTTTGTAGCAGAAAAAGCCGCCGCCCTCTCTGTGGTGTACAACCGGCTCAAGCGCATAGGCCTGGGGGACTTCTGCCTGGAACTACACTCCAACAAGGCCATCAAGAAAGAGGTGCTCGCGCAGTTCAAGACCACGCTGGACAGCATCGCCCTGCCCCCCGGCAAGAGCAACTGGGAGCAAGCCGTCAGCGCAATGCTGCAAGTGCGTTTCGGCCTGAACCTCTTGCCCTGGGAGCTGCACCGCCACTATCCGGACGGCACAAGCCTGTACCAAGACATAAGCCTACTGCTGGAGGCACCCGCTGTACCACGCTTCTGCCCTACGGAGGAGGATTTGCTCACCCTCACCGAGGCACGAAAAACAGAAATGCTGGAGCACGTCCGGAGTCTGACACTACACTACAAAGCCGTGCAAGAGCTCTATCCCGGCGTGGCAGAGGGGCTCACCACTACGGGCTACAGCTCTGTGTGGGAAGAAAAACTCGCCGCTACGCTGACAAGGTACGAGCAAACCGGGAAAGCGTGGGACGCCCGTTTCCGCAAACTCTGTGCCGAGCTGGGACTGGACGCTGCGGAGCACCGCGCGAATGCCGACTCCTTGCTGAAACTACTGGCTGTGGCAGAGAAAACAGCCGGGCAGGACAATACACCTCTGCTGCCCGCCACCGCCAAGGAGACCCTCCAGAACTTGGCCGCTGCCCTAGCTCAGGCCGAGCTCTACCGCAAGCGCAAGTCCGAGCTGACACTTCCCTACCCGGACGAACTGGAGGATGATCCGAGCATCCCGAGCCTGTATCAGGAGTGGAAGATGGCACAGCTCTCGAACTTCATCAGCCGCTTCTTCACCACCAGACGCATTCGTAAAACTCTGCAAATGCACGCGTTCTGCCGCCAAACACCGGATATCCGCCGGGATATAGAGGCGCTGCTGGCTATGAAAGCCGCAAAAAACGCAGCCGTGCTTACGGATTCCGGCCTCCCCCAGTACTGCAAGGGGATTCAAATGCAGAGCAGCGACCTGGAAAAAGCACAGCAGCTTGCCGCCACCATAGCCGGGTTGAAAGGAGTGCAACCACTCTGCAAGCGCTACCTTTCCGTAGCGGGGAATCCTGTGCAACCCGGCACAGAAGCCGCTTTTCTGCTCAATGAGTTGCAGGAAACCACCACACGCAAGGCCGAGCTAAGCCGCGAGCTGGCCGACCTGTTGGGAGCCCCGCTGCCCGCCATGGCAGACAGTCACGAGGGAGCGGCCGCATGGTGGACCGAGCAGCTGCTGGACATACGCAAGCAATGGCGCTTGATTACCGTATGGAACGAATGCGCCGCAAAAGCGCAGGCGGCCGGTTTCGGTGCCATCGTCGGGCAGCTGGCAAGTGGTAGCGTGCAGCCCGAAGCGCTGGATACAGCCGTGCTCACCAACTTGTCTCGCTGCCGTCTCCAAGCAGCAGTGGATGCCAGCAAGACTCTCACACAGTTCAACGGCGCTACGCACGAGGCTCACATAGCCGAATTCTGCGCGAAAGATGCCGCCCTACTTACCGCTGCCGGCGCGCACCTGCAGCAGCTTCTGCGCAAACAGGCACTGAACGTAAGTGAATATGGCAAGGAGATGGCAGAACTCCGGCACGAGCTTGGTAAGCAGCGAGCACACAAGGCAATACGCCGGCTGCTTAGCCTTACCCCGCATATAAGCCGCATGCTCAAGCCCTGCATGCTCATGAGCCCCCTGTCTGTAGCTCAATACCTCACGCCGGATGCCGAGCCTTTCGATGTGGTGATATTCGACGAGGCATCGCAGATACCCGTGTGGGATGCCATAGGCGCAATAGGCCGCGGCAAGAGTGCCGTCATCGTGGGAGACCCGCGCCAGATGCCGCCCACCAGTTTCTTCTCCCGCAGCAAAACGGAAGAAAGCGAGGAAGACGAGCAAATAGAGGTAGATTTGGAAAGCATACTGGACGAGTGTCTGGCATGTGGCATACCGCAGATGAACCTCACTTGGCACTACCGCAGCAAGTCAGAGAGTCTCATCGCTTACTCCAACAGAAATTACTACGAAAACAAGCTTGTGACCTTCCCTGCACCTGTGGCAAAGGACACAGCCCTGCAATACCACTACGTACAAGGCACCTACGAGCGCGGCGGCAGTAAACGTTATAACAAAAAAGAAGCGCAAGCCCTCGTAGAGCATGTGCTGGCCGTGCTGCGCAGCCCGGGATTCAAGTACGACGAGCAGACCAGCATCGGCATCGTCACCTTCAACACCCAGCAGCAAGCCCTCATACAGGATATGCTGGAGCAAGCCCGCACAGAAGACGAAATGCTCGAGCCCTACTTCGACGAAGAAAATCCCGAGGCTATATTTGTGAAAAACCTCGAAAACGTGCAGGGAGACGAGCGCGGAGTCATCTATTTCTCCACCACCTACGGCCCGGATGAGAAAGGAGCCATCTCCATGAACTTCGGGCCGCTCAACCAGACCGGAGGCGAGCGCCGCCTGAACGTGGCCATCACCCGAGCCCGCACCGGTATGCGCGTGTTCAGCTCGCTCAAGCCGGAGGATATAGATCTGAACCGCACCCGAGCGCGCGGTGCGGCAGACCTGCGTGGCTTCCTGGAGTGTGCACGCATGGGAGCCGATGCCTACTTCAACAGCTACGGCGCCTCCGGCTCCGCAGCAGAGAGCGGTCTGCAGCGCTCCGTCTGCACCGCACTACAGGCACAAGGCTGGGACTGTGTGAGCAACCTCGGCGTGTCCGGCTTCCGCATAGATGTAGCCATTGCCCACCCTCAGCAGCCCGAAAACATGCTCGCCGGCATCGTGCTGGACAGCCCCGGCTATGCTTCCGCCGCCACAGCGAGAGATCGCGATGTACTGCGTGGAAGTGTCCTCAAGGCGCTGGGGTGGAACCTCCTCCACATCTGGGCTCTCGACTGGTGGCGCGACCCGCAAACCTGCCTGCAAAACATTTGCGCCCGCTTAGAAGAACTCAGAAATAAAGCGGTGTAGCAGTGCCGCCTTCAGCTCGTATCAGATACGTTCTGAAGGCAGACCGCAGTAGGTAATTTGGCCACCGGCATCGCCGGCGCCGGGGCCGAGTTCTACCAAGTAATCTGCGCGGGAAAGGATACCGGAGTGGTGCTCGATACAAAGGACTGTGTGGCCGGCCGCCCGCAGGCGGTAGAGAGCCCGCAGCAGCATATCTACCTCTCGGAAATGCAGCCCGGTAGAGGGTTCATCCAGCACAAAGAGAAGTTGCTCCCCTTCCCGCTTCCCTCGTTTGGGGGCGGCCTTGGCAAGATAGGTGGCAATTTTAACGCGTTGCGCCTCACCACCGGAAAGCGTGGTCACGGAGCGGTCCAGCGGCATGTAGCCCAGCCCCAGGTCGTGCAGCGCCTGTAGGATACCAACAGCAGCGGGAATGGGAGCAAAGAATGCCAGGGCTTCATCCACGGTCTGAGCCAGAGCCTGTGCTATAGACTTACCGCGCCAGGTTACTTCCAGCGTTTCGCGGTTGTAGCGCGCTCCGTGGCAGGCATCACAGGCGGTATAAAGGTCTGCAAGGAAGTTCATATCCACCTGCAGCATCCCAGTGCCCGAGCAGCGTTCGCAGCGCCCGCCGCGAGTATTCAGAGAAAAGCGAGCCGCCGTATACCCACGCTGGCGGGAAAGAGGCAGAGCCGCATAGAGCGGGCGCAGCACATCCAGCAGCCCCGTGGCTGTGGCAGGTGTAGAGCGCGGCGAACTTCCCGGCGGACTTTGGTCCAACAATACAGCGCGTGCTATCTTTTCCGCCCCCTTCAGCTTGCCGGCTTTGAGTGCCGGAAGCAGGCACTCATGCACCAGCGTACTTTTGCCGGAGCCACCCGGACCGCTCAGGCAGGTAAAGGCACCAAGGGGCAGCCGCAGGGTAATGTCTTTCAGGTTGCGGGCTCGTGCATGTTTCAACTCAGCGAAGCGGCAGGCCTGCAAATCCACCGGCTCACTCTCGGCAAACTGCTGCCGCCCGGTCAGCCAAGCCGCTGTGGGAGACTCCGCATTGTGCAGAAAATCCTCGTAGGTACCTTCTGCCAGCACAGCACCCCCCTCCGCACCACTGCCCGGCCCCATCTCCACCAGCCAATCCGCTTCGGAGAGCAGCAGGGGGTCGTGCTCCACCACCAGTATGGTATTTCCCTTGTCGCGCAAACGCTTGAGCGCACGGATGAGGCGCTCCGTTTCGGACGGATGCAGTCCGATGGTCGGTTCATCCAGTATATAGAGCACACCGGAAAGCCCACCGCCAATCTGGCCGGCAAGGCGGGCACGCTGTAGCTCGCCGCCGGAAAGAGTGTTGGCCGCTCGTGAAAGGGAAAGGTAGCCCAGCCCCAGCTCCAGGAGGCAATCCAGACGGCGGGTTAGCTCTGCCACAGCTGTTTGCAGAGCTTCGCGGTAGGCGGGGGGAATGTTCAGCTGTTGCAGAATGTCGCGGTTCTGCTGCACAGATAGCGCGCAAAAATCTCCCATATTCAGCTCCTGTGAGCCGAAATTCAGCGTCACCGCCAGTGCAACAGGATTGAGCCGCATGCCTTTGCAGGCCGAGCAAGTTCGAATTTCCCCCTTTGTATCCTCCTGCAAGCCCGTGCCGCCACATGACTCGCATGCTCCCTGCGGAGAATAGTGAGAGAAAAGATGCGGCGAAAGCTCCGGTAGTGTGAACCCCGTCTCAGCATTGCGGTAGCGAGTGTAAAAACATTGCACCTGCGCTTCCTCCCCTTTCTGCTGCACCAAAGCGCGCAGCTCTTCCGGACGAAGCCGCAGCGCAGCCTGCACAGAGTCCGCCACACGAGATTCGCACCCCGGACGCAGAACAACACGATCCACCACCAGTTCGCACACAGTCCCCGGCGCAGTTGGAGCTTCTTCCAACTCCTCCAGCTCGCGGATTTCGCCGGCGACACGCACACGCAGATACCCCTGTTTACGCAGGTGCAGGATATCGCTCTCCGGCTCGCTGCCAAAGGACTCCGGAAGCGGAGACAGCAGGGTAAGTCGCGTTCCCTCCGGCAACGCACATAGAGCCACGCAGATTTCCTCCGGGCTCAGGCGGGTAAGGCGTTCGCCTGTGGCAGGGTCATGCGGTATACCTATGGCGGCATAGAGAATCCGCAGATAATCCAGAGCTTCTGTTATACTGCCCAGCAGAGCGCGGTTGTGTCCGGGTGGCATGTGCTGCTCCAGACAGAGGGCGGGCGGCAAGCCTTCGATTGCCTCCACTCGTGGTTTTTCCGGGCGCGCAAGAAGCCGGCGAGCCCCCGCAGACAAGCAATCGAGAAATCTCCTGCGCGACTCAGCAAAAAGTGTATCGTAGGCCAGCGTACTCTTCCCGGAACCGCTGGGACCCATGAGGGCTATGATTTTCCCGGCCGGCAAAGTGAGGTTAATATGGCGCAGTGTATTCTGCGAGGCGCCTGTAATGCGGATATCCATATGTTTACTCCGGTTGCCTTTCGAACCACTCGCCGCGGTGTGTTGCACCGGAAGCCAGCGAAAGAGAGGGGGCATAACAATCTCCGTACAGGGCAGCACCGCGGTGCAGCGTCACCCCTTCGCGTGCGACAATGCGTCCGGATACCCGCCCATACACCTCCAGTTTATCCACAGTGGCACCTTGCGCCAGAATAAGCTCGGCGCCACGCGCCACCACCAGGCAACCGGCCTGCACCGAGCCCTCGATTCTGTTGCTACTATTCACCCGCATAGTACCGGAACAGCGAAAAGTACCGGAGCCGCGCCCGTAAAACGTGAAGTTCCGGCATACAATGGAGAGTTGCGAGAGCACGGCATCTGCCGGCAATGTAACATCTCCCAGCGTGCGTATGGTCAGTTTTTTCGAACCGGGACGCAGCTCAGCATCTGTCATACGCAAATGTGCGTTACAGTGTGCACACTTGCCGGAAAGCGCAGCCGCCGGCACCGGCGTAACCCGCCCACACTCGTAGCACACGACCTCGCGTTGCGGTACTTCGGGGCGCTTGCTGCTTGCAGAACCAAAAGAGGTGAGCGCAACCCTGCGGTTGCGCTCACTCTCCGGTAGAATCCCGGAGACAACGGAAACGACAAGCGGTTCTGTCTTATACTCCGGCATATGAACTGCCTCAGCTGAGCAGATTGTTGCTCACCGGGGACTTGGTGGTCTTGGGCTTTTTGACAGGAGCCGGAGCCGTGGCGGCGGAAGCTGTTGCCACACCCACCATGCAGTGGCCGATAAATACGGCTCCCTCCTGAATGGAAATCTTAGCGGCTGTCACATCGCCCACCAGCTCGGCGGTAGAGGTAAGCTCCACGCGATCTGTCACCACCACGTCGCCCGTCACACGCCCGTGTATGATGGCACTGCGTGTGCGAACGGCCACCTTGGCCTGAGCTCCGGCCTGAATCGTGGCGTTAGCGCCTACTGTCAGCTCGCCGTCGGATGTTATCTCGCCCTCCACCGAGCCATCCACCAGCAAATCATCTGTGAAACGCAGCACACCCACCACGGACACGTCCGAATTGAGCACGTTGCGGGAGGTCACTGCTGTGGGAGCCATACCGGGAGCCGTAGCAAAGGGAGAAGGCTGCTGCTCGGGCGTGTTAAAGAAACCACCCTGAGCCGGGGGTTCGGGAGTAGACGCACCGGGAACCTGCCAGTCGGCCGGCACCTCGGGATCGAATGTCGGAGCCGGGGTGGGTTCTGTCTTGTTGCCTCTGTTGGAGTATAAGAATGACATATATGTATCTGTGTGAAGGTTTTAGGAAAAATTGTACGTTCAAGAACGCTAGGACTGAGATATGTTACCCCGAGCAGAGCGTTTTGTCCACCCGAATTTACGTCAGACGCCGTTTTTTTTCTTGTCCGCAGGCAGAAAAACCGCCGTGCAAGGTTTCGGGATTGCACGGCGGTTTTATGTTGTAGGCTCTGTGTCAGAGCTTGGTGGCGCATTCATAAAATCTTGCGGATTTTCATTTAGCGGCGGTGTTTACGGTGGTCATCTCTGCGGGCGGCCACAAGACGTGCATTGTGGTGTTTCTGCTTGTGCTTGGCGGCAACCTTGTGGTGTTCGACCTTGTGTTTCTTCACTTTACCATGGGCATGCATGCAGCTGTTGTCGCTCAGCCCCACTTTCACCTGCCCGTTGGCAAGATTCACACTCAGCGAGACATTTGCCGCGCTTGCCTGAGCGCTCAATGCTCCCACTGCCATCACCGCCAAAGCGGCCATCTTCACGAATTGCTTTTTCATTTGCGTGTATCTATCTGTTTGTTGTTTCGGGGCTTCATCGTATCCCCTTGTTTGCATAGACACACACGAGTGGAATTTTGTTGAATAAAAGTTTTGCTTTTTTAACTTTTATCAACTTTTAACTTATCTCAATACCTTAGCCGTGGTCCTGAAATGCAGCTTAGCCACGTCACAAAGTCGCTCCTCGCCATGAGTCCGAACAAAAGCGCGCGCTGCTTTGGTAACATGCGGAGCACAGCCCAATGGAAGTTCGCAGCAGGCAGCGGCAGCGGCATCGTGCACCCACTTGACAAACCTAGCGCGAGCCAGAATAGAAGCTGCGGCTACGGCCACATCGCTCTCGCCCCGCACGCGCTGGTCCAGTTGCACCGGCACATTGCGCTTCTTGAGCGCCGTGCGCAGCACCCACTCATTGGCAAACTTATCGCTGAGAGCCCGCGGGCAAGCCGGCACTTTCTCATGCAAAGCTGCAATCACACGGGCATGCCCCCAAGCAAGCAGCTTATTGAGGTTCCCGAACTCTGTATATAGTTCATTGTAGCGCCTAGGGCCTATACAAACGACCTCATAAGCCACACCGGGCAGAGACATCACCTTTGCGGCAATAGCGGCAATTTTTCGGTCATCCGGTATAGCCTTGCTATCTTGGCACCCCAGCTTCACCAAAGCCTCAGCCGTCCTTTCGTCCGAATACACACCGGCAATGACCAGCGGGCCGAAGTAGTCGCCCTTGCCGCTCTCGTCCACACCAAAGTGGGGCGAAATATCGAGAGCGGGCACCTTGCCACTCTCGCGGGGAGAAGCAACCGCCGGCTTACCGGTGACCGCGGAGACAAGTGTAGACGGATCCACGAGCAATACAAACTCCAGAAACTCATTCGCTCCGGCTCCCTGTACCAGCAACTTCCCTCTTTTGGGATAATAGCTTACATTCACCCGAGGCCCCTCGAAACAAAAATCTGTATAGTCCCGGGAACTTTCCTCGTACCCTGCACGGTCTGCAAGCTTTTTTCGGAGAGCGCATGCCTCTGCGGGACTGAGCTGAATGGAGTACTGATTGGCCATATCGCCCTTAAAATGCCCTGATTTGCGGATTTCGTCAACCCAAAACGGGCAAAAAAGCGCAATTTTGGGGCTGTTGACGCAAAAAAATGACGTATCTCGCTTTTTTTGCGTGCACAAGACAAAAAAATGCGCTATAGTGACTCCGGCTTCTTTCAACAAAGCAAAAAACTTATGGCTAATACAATTACAAAACGAGAGCTTGTAAACAAAATCTGCGCCGAGACCAACAGCGACCTCACGCAGAATGACGTCCTCGAGGTTATCCAGAAGGCAGTAGATCTCATCATCGAGTCTCTGGGCAACGGCGACCGCGTTGTTCTCCGCAACTTCGGCACCTTCTCCGTGAAAGAGGTGAAGGCAAAGATTGGTCGCAACCCCAAGGACCCGGGCAAAGATGTTCCGATTCCTGCCCGTTCCGTGGTGAAATTCAAGGTTGGCAAGACTCTCAAGGAGGCTGCCGCCAAGGTTGTGACCAAGTAAGAACGAGGCGCAGCCTGATTGGAATTAACCATCAAACACATCTCAGAGAACCGCTGCGGGAGTTTCCCGCAGCGGTTCTTGCGTCTGTGGTGCCCGCGCGCCCCTCTTTCGGGCATTAAGACAATTTTTTTCGGCTTATTTTGCATTATTTGGTGGACGTGGCGCAAGCTCTGCGCTATGATAGGGGGCGTGAGCACAAAATGGAATGTCATAGAGTTAGATGAGTGCGAGTCTACCTTCAACGTGGCCCGCAAGGAACAGCCATGGACAATCGTAAGCGCGGGGCGCCAGCTCAAAGGCCGTGGCCGCTTCAACCGAGCATGGTACGGCGAAACGGGCGGTTTGTGGGCGACCTTTAACCTGCCGCTCGACCCACGCGCCGGGCGCCATTGGGGACTTTTGCCTCTCGTGGCGGGCGTAGCCATCATCAAGGCTCTCAAGCCGTACAACATCAAAGATCTGCGTCTGCGCTGGCCCAATGACCTGCTGGTCGGCCGCGAGAAGCTTGCGGGCATTCTCGTGGAGCGCCCCTCCTCCGGCATGGCCTCTATCGGCATCGGCATCAACGTATTTAACGATGTGGAATCCCTTGTCGGCACCACCACCGACACCCCCACCCGCTTGGCAGATATCCTCTATGCATGCCCGTCTCTGTCCAAATTGCGCGGTATTGTAGCCGATACGCTGGCAGACACCTTCCACACCTTCGTGGCACATGGTCTGGACGCTCTGCGCGAGGAGCTGGAGGCAGCTTGGGGGGCATCCCGCCCCGTGGTGGCTATCACCGACACAGAGCGCATATGCGGATACTTTGTGGGTGTGGAGGCAGACGGCTCCCCCATCCTCCGCAAGGCGGATTCCACCACCATCACCGTGCCCGGCATCACAGTCAACCGCATGAAGGAACTCATCTGAGCCCCGAGCATACTCGCACCATGTCCGTGCCGCAGAACACCATCGCCCTCGTCTTCGATTTCGACAAAACGCTCTCCCCGCACAACATGCAGGAAGACACCATCTTCCCGGAGTTCGGCATCAACGCCGAACTTTTCTGGAAGAAATGCAACGAGCGCAGTCGGGACGAAGGCTGGGACGGCGAGCTAAGCTACCTCAAAGAGCTGCTGGATACGCTAAGTATCGATGGTGTAAGCAACGAAACCCTGCGAGCTCTGGGCAAAAAGCTCACCTTCTACCGCGGACTTCCGGAGTTCTTCGAGACCTTCGAGCTGCGCGCCCTCACCCCCGAGCAGCGCTACGCCGGCGTGCATGTGGAGTTCTACATTATATCCAGTGGTATCAAGGCCATCATAGACGGCTCTGTCATACGTCCTTACCTCAAGGAAGTGTTTGCCTGCGAGTTCAGCGAGAGCAACGGCTGTATCAGCTTCCCCAAACGTGTTATCTCCCACACCACCAAGACCCAGTTCCTCTTTCGCATCAACAAAGGAATGATTCGCTACACGGAAGATGTGAACGACCACATGGACGCCGACCTGCGCCCCATTCCCTTCCGCCACATGATATATCTGGGAGATGGGCCCACGGACATTCCCTGCTTCACCGTCATGCGCCAGCAAGGCGGCCTCAGCGTAGCCGTATACGACCCCAATGACCCCACTCGCAAGAGCTTCCGCACCGGCTATAACCTGAAAAACGACCAGCACCGCGTGGATTTCTTTGCCCCGGCAGACTACCGCGCCGGCAGCCACCTGAGCAATATTTTGGAGGAAACTGTCCGCAACATGGCAGATTCTATTCTGCACAATATGCGCAGCACGGCGAAATAATATCCCTTTCGTACACCAAAAAAGGGGGCAAACGCCCCCCCTTTTTGGGTTTATCCTGCTACACGGAGCTCAGTCCAACTGCCAGCAGATAGTGCGAGAGTAGAGCTCTCCGGGACGCAGCTCGATGCCGGGGAAATGCGGGTTGTGGGGAGAATCCGGGAAGTTCTGGGCTTCCAGCGCCACACCGCCGCGCTTCAGCGGCAGATAATCCCCGGTATAGACCTGCAGACCGGGTGCATCCGTGAAGAGGCGCAGAGTAAGCTTGCCATTTGTCAACACAGCGGCCTCCTTCACCCCCGGGCGAGAGGGCAGCACATAGTTGTCATCGTACCCCCCGGAGATAGCCGTAGGCGCATTTCGCTCTCCTAAGCAGGCGGGTTGGCGCAGGTCATAGAGCGTACCCTCCACCGGCAGAATGGCTCCCGTGGGGATATTGGCCACCATGGGTGTATAGGCGGTGGCATTCACCTGCAGCAGGTGGTCATCCATAGTTCCGCAGCCATTCAGGTTCCAGTAGGCGTGGTTGGTGAGATTCAGCAAAGTGGGAGCGTCGGTCTCGGCCGAGAGCGCGAGCGAAAGGCTCTTACCGCACAGAGTGTAGACAGCCTTTACCCGCACCGTACCGGGGTACCCTTCCTCGCCATCCGGGGAAATGAGGGAGAGAGCAATGCGACTTTCGGTAGCTTCCTCCACGCACCAGCGACGATCCGCAAAGCTTACCAGACCTCCGTGCAGGTGGTTTGGTCCGTTGTTGGCGGCGAGCGGGTATTCCCGGCCATCCAACACAAAGACAGCTCCGGCGATTCGGTTTGCCACGCGGCCGCAAACAGCGCCGCAGTAGCAGGTGTCTGCCGCGAGCTCTTCCGGAGTATGCGGGCCGTGTACCAGCTCGCAGCCTGCGTATTCAAAGCTCAGAAGCCGCGCGCCGATATCGGCTATACGCACAGTGAGCTCGCTGCTTGTAAGAGTGTAAACCTTTGCGGTTTCGTCCTGTTCAGATGTTGTACTTTGCATGGTGTTTCAGAAAATGAGAGAGGGAGAGAGAATGAGCGGAGAGATTATTCAGCCCCATGGCGAGCCCACTGGGTCACCCGGCCGTTCACAAACTCGACTACCGCCGTATTCTCCGGGATAAACGCTGTACTTGTGTAGGAGCCCCACATGCCACCAAATGGCCCCCAGTAGGGATACGGCCCGTCATTGAACACGGTTACCGGCTTGTAGCCCTCGTAGTACCAGCGTGTTATATTTTTACCATCTTTCTGAGCGCGGTACACGGGAGCGTTGGGCTTGCCCCAGGCCAGCATGACAGCGTCCTGATTCATACCCTCGGATATACGCCCTTGCCGCACAAGCGACTGCTGCTCGGTAGGGAGCGCAGAGAACATGGCGGGATTTGCGGCGATGCGGTCGGCCGGGGTGGCAGTTTGGCAGGCGGAGAGAGAAAGCCCGGTCAGAGCTGCGGCCCACATAGCGATGTGGCGGAAATTCTTGAGTGCTTTCATACGTGCATGACATTACCACGAAATTTCTTGCTTGCCAAGCAAAAAAATCGGTGGTAGATTAACATGCACAAAGTATGAAAGCGATTGTACCCATAATGGCATTGATGGCAGCACCCGCACTGCTTGCTCCGGCATACAGTGCAGAGGCTGACGCGCTCAAAGACTATCTGCCGACAGATGGCACCATGAAAGCCGGCGTGGCCGTTGCTCCGCAGTTCACCCCGGAATTCGGCAGGCTGCAGCAGGAGCTTGTAACAAAGCTCCAGGCTCTCACCCCCGAGCAACAAAAGGCATTCATGGACAAGTATGACCCCATGACGCTCGTAGCATACGATGCAGCTCTCTGGGACAAAGCGGCATACGAGAAATATAAGGCTGAGTGGAAAAAGACAAGTATCGTGCCCCAGCGCGAGGTGGCCATGGGTCTGCGCTCCGCAGACGCCAACTGCTGGAAGGTTCTCTCCCTCACGGTAGACCCGCAAAGTCGCCGCTCCGCCCCCCTTACCATCAGCGCCCTCACGTACGATGCCGGCAGAAATGTCTGGATTTCCAACAACGGCGAGCTCGCAGCCACACCCTATCGCGCTACAGAGGATCACGTGCTCGGGGCACAGACCGGTACCGAGTGGAAGCTCACCAAGCAAGACTCCCTTTCTCTGCTCAACGAGAGTGTCCGTTTCTCGCGCACCACAGATGGCAAGGCTGTGTACGTTTCTTACTCTTTCAATGAGCGCTCCGCTATCTCCAACAATGTGATAGCCCAAGGCTCCTACCTGCTGATGTTCCCCATCAAGGCCAATCAGGTCAACATGGGAGCTCCGGGTAGTCGCTAAGCACAGCGCACCCAAAAGCAAGCTATATATATCTGAGCCCCGCGCACTTGCGGGGCTTCTTTTTACCCCCGCTATCTAGAACACTCAAGGGATACGGGCAAAAAGTCCCGAGCATCGATACACCGTAAGAAATGGCAAATTTGATGAAAGCAGAAATGCAGCTGGCTGCGAACGCGCTTTTTGTTTGCAAAAGGGGCGCAAAGGGGGTAGAATAGGGCTCGTGAAGCTTTCGTCCCTCAAATACAGCACAGTCAAACTGGTCATATTCGGTGGTGTATTGCTCTACCTAGGCATAGACCTACTGGCCTGGCAAGGGCCGGTATGGCATGCTATGTACGGGGGAAAAGCTCCGGCCCCCGAGCCGGAAGAATTGGTAGCCGTGGTGTACGGGGAGCCGATAACCCGCGCACAACTGAACCGCCACGAGGCGGAACAGGATGCTCTGGCCGGGCGCACAGCCCCCCAGCCGGAGCGCCGAGCATCCATGCTCATGGAGCTGGTGCGCGCCAAGTTGCTGCGTATCCGCACCCGTTACAACGACACACGCCTGCCGGATTGCCGCGCAGCCGCCGAGGCTGAGGTACTGCGGCTGGCATCGCGAGCGGAATCCCCGGCAGCTTTCGAGACTCTGCTGCAAAGCCAAGGCTACACGGGGCGCAAGCAATACACGGACAAGCTGGAGACACGCCTGCTGGGAGCTACTCTACTGGAGAATGCCATAGCTCCCCACACGCAGGTGAGCGAGGCAGAAGTGGAGCGCGTTTTCTCCCTGTTGCAGGATGAATTACTTGTGCCGGAAAGTCGCCGTGTGAGCCATATTTTCCTAGAGACTCTACACAAGGATACGCAAGCTGTACGCCAACAGGCAGAGGAACTGCTGCGCCGCCTGCAAAACGGCGAGGATTTTGCAGAGCTGGCTCGCAGCGCAAGCCAGGATGCACACAGCGCCCCGGACGGCGGTGAACTCGGTATTGTGGAAAACTCAGCGGAGCGTCCCCTGCCCGAGCTTCCGCTCTTCGGCGAGGGCGCAATCCCCGCCGGGGTTCCAACCATGGCGCAAAGTAAGTGGGGCTGGCACATACTGCTGGCCGGGGAAACGCAGCCGGCGCGCACCCGCACACTCGACGAATGCCGGGAAAGCCTCCGCTCAGCCATAGAGGGGGTACGCCGTGAGCAAGCTACAAACGCATGGTTCCAAGGTGCGGTGAAGGAAGGATTTTTCAAAAAACGTATTCAGACACATGTCCAGTGATACCATAACCGTGAGCCGTGCAAAATGTGGGCTGCGTGGCAGCATCACCGTGCCGGGCGATAAAAGTATTTCCCACCGGGTAGCTATACTCGGAGCCTTGTCAGAGGGCAGCATGCAGGTGCGCAATTACCTGTGCAGCGAGGACTGCCTCAACACCCTGCGCGCTATGCAGCAACTCGGTGCCAGGATTACCCCCGGAGATGCACCGCAAAACTTCACCCTAACCGGCACCGGCATGTGCCCCACCGCCCCCGCGGCAGATATAGACTGCGGCAACTCCGGCACCGGCATGCGGCTCATGGCCGGCGTGTTGGCAGCCCTGCCCTTTGCCAGCCGCATGTATGGCGACCCCTCGCTGAGCAGCCGCCCTATGAAGCGCATCATCGACCCGCTGGCAGAAATGGGAGCACACATTACAGCCTGCGGAGCCAAGCCCGGCTGCGCCCCGCTGCAGATAGAGGGAGCCACGCTCACCCCCATACACTACGCGCTGCCCATGGCCAGCGCGCAGGTGAAAAGTGCCGTGCTTCTGGCAGGTATGCTGACGCGGGGTAAAACCTCCGTACACCAACCCGCCATCACCCGCGACCACACAGAGCGCCTGTTTACCCACTTCGGCATACCCTGTGAGGTATCGGCAGATGGGCTCGATATCGCCGTGAATGGTCCGGTGCGCATTTCCGCCAAAGATATCACCGTGCCGGGCGATATATCCTCCGCCGCGTTCTGGATGGTGGCAGCCAGTGTGGTGCCGGGTAGCGAGGTAACGCTTCGCCATGTGGGACTCAACCCCACGCGCGATGCCGTCATCTCCGTCCTGCGCCGCATGGGGGCGGATATCTGCATCTGCAATGTTCAAAACGAGGGCGAACCCTACGGCGACATTACCGTACGCTATGCCCCCGGGCTACGCGGAACCGTCGTGCAAGAGCATGAAATTCCCAATCTTATCGATGAGATACCCGTGCTGGCAGTAGCAGCCGCCTTCGCGGAGGGCTGCACAAGCATACGCAACGCCGCCGAGCTACGAGTGAAAGAAAGCGACCGCATCTCCGTGACCGTACAGAATCTGCGAGCCATGGGTGCAGAGGTAGCGGAGTACGAGGACGGCATGGAGATACACGGCGGCAAGCCTTTACACGGCGCGCAGATGGACAGCTACCACGACCACCGCATTGCCATGAGCTTCCTGATGGCCGGCCTCCATGCAGACGGGGAAACCACTCTGCTGCACTGTACCAACATCAACACTTCCTATCCCGGCTTCGCCGAACACCTGCACGCCCTCACGCAAGCCTAAATGCCCCGAATCACAGAGGAATGCGTCGCGCGCATCAAGGACTCCGCCGATGTGGTGGAGATAGTGGGGCGCTATATTCAGCTGCGCCGCGCGGGCAATGCCTGGAAAGCCTGCTGCCCTTTCCACAATGAAAAGACGCCCTCGTTTAGCGTGAATCCTGCGCGCCAGACCTTCAAGTGCTTCGGCTGCGGCGTGGGGGGCGATGCGGTGAAGTTCATCATGATGTTCGAAAACCTCGACTACCCCACGGCGCTGCGCCGCGTGGCAGACATGAACGGAATACCCGTCATCGAGGAGGAAGAAAATCCCGAGGCAGCGCGCCGCCGTTGGCTGCGCAGCCGCGTGGTGGAGGCCAACAAACTGGCTGCGGACTACTACCACCGCCAGCTCTGCCGCAGTCGCGAGGCAGACCATGTGCGCGCCTACCTCAAAGAACGCGAGTTCAATATCGAGATAGCTAAAGCTTGGCAGCTGGGCTGGGCTCCGCCGGACTTCCGCCCGCTACAGCAACAGGCAGCAGCCGCCAACATGGACCAACGTCTGCTGCTGGAGGCCAACCTGCTGGGCCATGGTACACGCGGCAGCTACCCCGTGTTCCGGGATAGGCTCATGTTCCCCATACACAACGTGCGCGGCGAGGTGGTGGGCTTCTCCGGCCGTATCATGGCAGAGGGGCAAGACCCTCGCAAATACGTGAATACGGCGGAAACCGTGGCTTTCCGCAAAGGAGAGCTACTCTTCGGGCTGCACAAAGCCACCGGAGCCATCGCGAAAGCCGGCATGACAGTAGTGGTATGCGAGGGGCAGATAGATGTTATATCCTGTCACGAGAAGGCGGACATTCGCAACGCCGTGGCCGGCTTAGGTACAGCCTTCACGGACGAGCACGCAGCCATGCTACGCAAGTACGCCAAGAAAGCAATACTCTGCTACGATGGCGACAACGCCGGCATAAAGGCCAGTGAGAAAACATATCGCAAACTTGCCGCCACCGGTATAGAGGTCTACCTCACCACACTGCCGCCGGGCGAGGACCCGGACTCACTTATCTGCTCCCGCGGTCCGGAAGCTCTGCGACAGGCTATTGCGGATGCCCGCCCCTACCTGGAAGTGCGCGCCGGCATAGAATTGCAGGCTACTCAAGGGGATACGAATGCCCGCGCCTCCCTCATACCCCGCATGGCAGATCTGGCAGCCGAGATTACAGACCCTATACGCCGCGGCGTAGCGGTTACGGATTTGGCCAGTCGACTCAACACCGGGCTGGAGGATATGCGCCTCACGGTGGAGGAAATCATACGCTCCCGCAAAAACAGCCCCCGGGAGCAACGCCGCCCTGTAGCAGAAGAGGAGCAGCCGGAGGATTTCGAGGCGCAGCAGCCGCTACAAAGTTCGCCCACCTTTGCTCCGCCGGAGCGGGTACGCCCGCTTCGCCTGCACCCCACCATCCGCAATCTGGTAACTCTGGCTGCCGGGAACACCTGCATCCAACACGCACTGGTGGAGCGCATAGAAGAGTTGCAGGAGCCCATTTCCCTACTGGCCGGCGGTGCCATACTGCAACGCCTGCTGGAGAAGCTTCCCCCGCCCGGGGACAATGCAGCTTGGGCAGACCTAGCGGCAAGTCTCGCGCCGGAGCAAGCCGCTGCCCTAAGACCCCTGAGCAATACGCCCGTAGATTTGCCGGATGCCACGGCCGTAGCAGAAATGGCATGCGCCCGCGCCGCAAGAGATGCAGTAGAAGCGCGCATCGACATTCTGCGAGCCCGGATAAACAGGGGCAACCTGAGCAACGATGAGTTCTACCGCCTCAGCAGCCAAATGACAGAACTGCGCCGCATGCTCAACGAAGGCTCGTAGCCCGGCGGCAAGATGGCACCTCTACCCTCAATCCTCGTGCTCCAGAGCCTCGCGCAGACGCTTGGAGCCAAAGCAGGGTGGCCGCACCTCCTCCTGCAGATAGTGAGTCACTCGATCCAGTATGTGCACCAGCACCTCCAGCTCGGGAGAGTACAGGAATAAATCTTCCTCGAAGCTGCGGCTAAGACCCACCCTGAAAGCGACATCGCGCATCTGCCCACGCAGGCGCAACAGCTGCACCGCCGCGACATCCGCAGATTCCTTATTTTGCACCAGAGCCAGCAGTGCAATCCACTGGTGCAACAGCGGGCGCAGCTCGGCCTGTGCTTTGGCCACGCGGGGTATGGCATCCGGCTCCACCTGCATACCCATGTTTTCCAGCACATCGCGCACTGTCAGCAGAGATTCCGGAAGTAAGGTCGATTCGTAATACTCTGCACTTCGCAGAGACAGTGCTCCCCAAGCCTGTAGAATTCCTGCGGTGTGGCGGCGCGTGCCGGTGACATAACGCAGGCGCAGCTCGCGCGAAGCAGAGTCGGCCGTGGGCACCTCGAGTATGGCAAGTTTTTCTGCACAGGAAATCATGAAAGGGGCAAAGTGGAACAGCTGCTCCGCAGCGGCATCCGCAGTGGCCTTATCGTGTACGGCATGCAGAGCGTTGGCCAGCTCATCCATAGCTTGCCACATTTCCGCCAGAGGCTCAAGGTAGGGCTGTGCAAAAGCAAGCTCCTCCGGAGTGGGAGGCGGAATAAAAGGGCGCATGACTTGCTGCAGTGCCTCCGAACCAAAGCATGCCGTGCTGCGCAAAAGAAGCAAATCGTAGGGGTCGACTCTCAGCTTTGCAACCCCCTCGCGCTCGATAATGCGTTGAATGCGCGGTGCCGCGGCATCTGCCCCGGCGGTATCTGCCACATACATGAGAATGGGGGACAAAGAGACTTCCGCCTGCGGAGCGGCAGAAAGCGCGCCGGCCGAAAGGAAAGAGAGGATGAATAAGAGCGTTTTCATGAGGAAAGAGAATCCGGTGAACATGTTTGCGGAAGCGAAAACCCGAACTCGCGCAGAAGCTCACTAACTTTTTGTTGAACTTCTGCGTTTGCCCAAGAAGATGCGTCCAACTCCGGCAGCAGCTTACCGGGCTTGGCACCATGCTGCAACAACAGGCGCAGAGCCTCCAGCGCTTCTGAAGACTCCTCCGCATCCGTGCTCTCGCTCAAACCGAGTAGCAGGATATCTGCGGGGGCGAGCTTCTCCGCCGTGGTGGCGGGAGACTCCGACACCAGCGCCGAGTCGGCTCCCAGTTGCAGCAGTAACGCGATGGCTTGTGGTTGCACATGTAAGGCGGCGCGTTGCAGATAGGTGGCAGAGGCGCGGCTATCGTTCACATTCAGCACACCCTCCTTCGCCAGACGCTCAAACACAGGCAGCGCCACACTACCCTGAGCGCAAATATCCAGAGGCAGAAAACAACTATCCGCGAACTCCCACAGCTCAGGCTGCAGCCCATGCGCCAGTAGCCACTCCAGAGTGGCACATTCATCATCCGCCAGAGAAACAGCATTTTCCAGAGCACAACAAGGCTTCACCTCCGCACCGCGTGCCAGCAGCCACTCTGCCGCGGCAAACACCTCCGCCTGCGGACGGCTTTTCATGTTGCTCAGCACGGTAGAAAGCAGTGTGTCATCCCCGGGATTTTTGGCATTCACATCCAATCCTTTGTCTACCAACACCTGCATGGCATCCCACTGCCCCATCTCCGCAGAGGCAAAAGCCAGCTCCGACAAGGCGGGAGCTCCGCCTACTTTTTCTGCCGGCAGCTGCACCAAGCTGCGCAGCTTGTCGTCTGCGAGCCGCGCATGCGGCATCGTGTGGCGGTCTCGCTCCAAAGCCCACTGCAAAGAGCCGGAATCCGGCTCATCCTTGGAGCCGGCCACAACATCTCTATACATGGCAGAGTAGTCCGCAAAACACTCGTTGTCGAATCGTATGGCATGCTCCAGTGCAGCAAGTGCCTTTCTCTGCTCTGCGCTCCAGTGCGGTGCATATTCCGGCTCGCTACGCAGCAGCCAGCCATAGAGCTGACAGGCGTTCACTGCCATACTGAGCCAGCTGCTCAGTATCAGCACACCCACCATGAGCATCATGCTGTAGCCGGCCACGCACAAGAAGGTGCGCAGCGGCGTGGTTGCCCGGAGCTGTGGAGGTAGTGCATTCATTCACTGCCCGTACTATAGCACACAAAACAGGCATTGACAAGCATTCACTTCATTTTCCGAGCCAGAAAACCCGCTGCCACCACTGCAAGTCCGCCCGTCAGGAATACGGCCTGCGGGCCTCCGGAGTAGGTCCAGATAACGCCGCCGATGATACCATAGGCAATAGAAGCCACATGGTTGATAGCGATACCCGTGTAGATACAGGGTGTTATATCGCTGCGCCGCTCGCCGCAAATGCGGGCTATGTAGGTAGTGCGCGCCATGCCGAGGTCGAACAATACCTTATCCAGCACAAAGCAGCACCCCACCACCGCTACAGCCCAATGCGCCGGCAGCAAACCGGGCGCAAACGCGTAGGCCAGACACAGCACGGAGAGCGCCACACTGTCGAAAATGGTGACACGCTTCTCCCCATAGCGCCGGATGCTACGGCCGATAAGTGGCTGGGTAAAGAGGCCTATAACGCCTGCACAGAGCATTATCATGCCGATGCGAGAGGGGGATTGTTGCAGCGTGTTGACCATGAGCCAGTAGCCAAAAGTTATGTAGAGTTGCTTGCGTATGCCGTGCAGCGTCTCAATACCATAGTACACTGCGTATTCGCGTCGCAGAATAAAGTTCTCGCGCATGCTTTTGCGGCGCGGAAAATCCGGCGTTTTGATGCAGAACAGCAACACTGCGGCCACCAGAAATATGCAGATGATCAGCGCATAATCCCACACAAAATCCGCGTTTACCTTCCACTTGAGCCATATAAACCCGGCTCCCAGCAGAGTGGCGGCTGTGCCCAGCGCTCGCATCTGCCCCAAGCGCAGGCTGCGATTCTCCGGACGCGCCGTGTGCATGACTATAGAATCCACCGTACCCATTAGAATATGCAGCCCCAGACTAGCCGTCAGCACGCAAAAGCTCAGCTCCCGGAGGCTTGCCCCGGCATCCAGCTGCATCATGGAATATGTACCCAGTGCCGCCAGCAGAACAGATACTGCGGCCAGTCGCACCTCATTCAGGAAAAAGAGTGCCCCCATCACCACCAGACTCAGCACTCCGGGCAGCTCGCGCGGTAGCTCCAACATCCCTCGCTGCCCGGCATCCAGATGCAGCACGTCGCTCAGGAAATTGCTGAACAGCAAATCATACACCCCTGCCCCGAGCTGCGCCAGAAACAACGCTGCCAGCACTGCCACCATTACTCTGCGTATTCGCGGTGCCTCTCTCATAGCGCGCCACAGCATAATACAATCTATCCGCCATTTCAATACCCGCCTGCGTCAGCCCGTTTACTTCGGATTTGTTGTCGCTGCAAGATTGGTCACCTGACGCCTACCTGAGAGATTGTGCGCTATTGCACAACGCAATGCTCTCTATATTTATATTCATGCTCTTTCTCCAACATCTCTACGGGACTAAAATGTTCGCAAATGCGCATAGAGACTAGTTTTAAAACAGCACACAGAAATACGCAAGCTATTATATACACGCACGTTGAAGGAGGCGCGCTTTGTCCCTTTTTGCGGAGAAACAGGGAGCGGTAGTTTTTTCACTTCAGAATCGCCAAGGTGCTTGACATGCGGTTTTCGGCAGCGTATGATTTTTACCAACACAAGATACCATTATGCAACCAAACACAGATAATAACTCAGTACAGAAGCCGGACGCCGCTCCACCGGGCTGCTGAGAACGGCCACACGGAATGCGTCAAGCTTCTGCTGGCCGCTCCGGGAATTGATGTCAACAAGCCGGATGACGATGGCGAGACGCCGCTCTACCGGGCTGCTGAGAACGGCCACACGGAATGCGTAAAGCTTCTGCTGGCCGCTCCGGGGATTGATGTCAACAAGGACCGGCCGCTCTACTGGGCTGCAAAGTTCGGCCACATGGAAATTGTCAAACTTTTAGAAGCCGCCGGAGCAAAGAAATAGCGCCGGCCGGCATAGTCTGCACAAAGGCGACTAAATGCCACCAACCACCACCAAGGCACCCGAAGAGCGGGTGTCTTTTTTTGCGAGCCCCTCCCGCACACATATGTGAATTCTATAACTTTTTGGCTTGACGCCGCATGGGTTACGCGCTAACATGGCAACACAGGTATGAAACGCATTTTCACCATACTCATTCCCGGCATATCGGCCGCGGTAGCATCGGAAGCGGATTTTAGCAAAGCAGATCCCGGCACCTATTCGGATGTACCCTACATTCGCCACGAAGGGCTCGAGGATGAATCGCTACCGGCCGCCTATGTGCAGCAGCGTCTGGAGGTGCTCAAGGGGGTGCACGACACACTGAGCGCCAAGGCCGCCGTGTCCATACTGCGCACACTGAGCCCCAAATCCGTGGCCGGGAGTGAGCAAGCCACTCCACCCATCAACGTGCTGCAAATGGGGATGGCAGCAGAGCTGACGCGCCTGCGCGATGCGCATTTCTACGGCGCGACGGCACTGGCCGAGTATCTGAATTTCAGCGCAGAGGACGCGCTGGCACCACAGACTCCCACTCCGGAACTGCTACAAAAGCTCCAGGGGGAAATACTGCGCAATACGGCCAACCGCCCGCCACAGGCGGAAGTAAGCGGCGGGCCGGGCTTTGCACAAGATTCTGCGTGGGTGGTGCATGTAGCAGACAAAGCCGCCTGCTACGATGCGGCTTTTGCCGCTGCGACGGATGGCTTGGACACCTGGGAGGATTCTGCGCAGCGTATGGAAGTGTCCGGCAGCCGGCGTTTCATTATTTACACCATCACCCTGTTGCGCGACGGGCAGAAATACAAGGTGGAGCAATGGTGCGACATCACCACCGCCCGCCGAGTCTACAGCCCGGAAGAGCAGCAGCAGGCCATGCAGCAGATTGTTGCGAACCTGCGGCAGATGCAGCAGCTCATGGTCGGTATATCCGACAAAGCCTCAGCAGATACCGCAGCGGCGCAAATGGCGGAGCTGATACGTGCGATTTCCCCGCTGCGCGAAATCGCAGAAACACAAAACACGGAAACCTCGCTCATGCACCACTTGTCCCCCGAGTTCGACTACGCCGCTTTCCGCGCCGCACTCAAACGCCACCGGGAGCAGGATTGCTACGGCTCGGAGGCTCTGCGGGCTTTTATCGCCACGCTCATCGGCTCCTGACAACTTACCCGCCATGCTAGCACTTGTGCGCCTTTATCCCTGTGTTTTGTTGCTGCTCAAACGCCATCATGGTAGCCGGAAGTGCCGCCTACTTTGCAGCCGTAGGCTGCGAGGTGCTTGTGCCGGGTATAGGGAGAGGCATCAAAAAAGGCCTTGAGTATTTTACCGAAGAATAAAAGGACGCAGCGGGTACGAGCCGTGTTATTTTTGCAGAAAAAGATTTTTCGCTTGAAAAGCGGCGTGGAGGCTGTTAGAATACGGGTTGATGAAAATTCATTTTTGTGGTGCAGCAGAAACAACGACGGGCTCCCAGCATCTGCTGGAAGTGAATGGGAAGCGTATACTTCTGGATTGCGGAATGTACCAGGGGCACCGGGAAGACCAGCTCCGAATCAACCGCGAGTTTCCTTATTTTGACCCGAAATCGGTGGATTGCGTGGTGCTCTCGCACGCGCACATAGACCACTCCGGCAACCTGCCCAACTTGGTAAAAAAGGGCTTCCGGGGCTTTGTATACACCACATACGGCACACGCGACCTCTGCTCCATCATGCTGGCGGATGCGGCGCGCATACAGGAAAGCGACTGTAAGTTCCTCAATAAGATGGATCGGCGAAAGGGAGGTGCCGGTGCTGTAGCCACCCCCATCTACACTGAGCAGGACGCAGAGGCCGCCATGCGCCGCTTTCTGACGCTCGGCTACCACATGCCCATACCCATTGCACCGGGAGTGACGCTTACATTCTACGATGCCGGGCATATTCTGGGCGCGGCACAGGTGGTGCTGGACATAGATGACACGGAGGACGGGCAGCACAAGCGCCTGCTCTTCTCCGGCGATGTGGGGCGCGGCGACAACGAGCTGCTGCGAGACCCCGAGGCGGTACCGGATGTGGATATCATGCTCATGGAGAGTACCTACGGCGGCCGCTACCACGAAGTACCGGCACAGGATGCGGAGCTGTTCATCAACACCATACGCAAGGCCATGAAGCGAGGTGGCAATGTGTACATACCCGCCTTTGCCGTGGAGCGCACCCAGCAGCTGCTCTACCTGCTCAACCGCGCCTACCGCGAGGGTAAGCTCCCCAACTATCCTGTGTATGTGGATAGCCCCATGGCTGTGAGTGCTACGGAAATCTTCCGCATACACCCGGAATGCTTCAACCAGGATGTGTACAACTTCCTCTTCAACGAGCGAGACCCCTTTGGCTTCGAGCAGCTTCACATGGTGCGCACCGTCACGGAATCCCAGCGGCTCAATAATCTCCGCGAGCAAGCCATCATCATCTCCGCCTCCGGCATGTGCGAGGCAGGCCGCATTCTCCACCACCTCAAGAACGGAATCAGCCGCGACAAAAACACCATCCTTTTCGTAGGCTACTGCGCCGCTAACACGCTGGGCCGCCGCATCATGGACGGAGCTCTGCAAGTACGCATCCTCGGCGACGAGTATCCCGTGCGTGCTAAGGTTCTGGCGCTGGATTCTTTCTCCGGCCATGCAGACCACAACGAGTTGCTGGGCTATTTTGCCCGCACCGGCGGCAGCAAGAAAAAAGTCTACCTAGTGCACGGCGAGAAAGAATGCACAGCTGCGCTCAAACAAGCGCTGGAACACACCCACGATGGCGAAGTGCATGTAGCGCACCTGAACACCTGCGTGAATTGCTGAAGCATACGTACGGATGTGCTTTTTGCCCCGGGTCGCGTCACTTTCTGCTTGAGGTGAGGCGGCCTTTGTGCTAGTATAGGCGTATGACAAGCGCACGCTGCAACATATGCCTTGCGCTGGCCGTGGCGTCTCTACTGGCCGGCTGCGATGGCTCCAGCAAAGGGAGTGCTACACCGGAGGCCGCCGTACAGTTTCGCGAACTACAAGCGGAGGTTGCGGAGCTCTCTCTGGCAGACTGGATGGCTGAGGCTCGCCCTGAAGAATTGCCCGCTGTCGTGCAAAGATTTATTGAAACAGCGGATGCCACCTACACCTCGCCGCAGGGACACTACAGCCTCCTGCACTTGGCCTGCATGCTCAAAAAACCGGAGCTGGCGCGCTGCCTGCTGCTGGATGGCGCGAACCCGAACGCCGCAACAGTGAGCGAGGAAGGAGCCGGGGAAACACCGTTGCTCTTCGCCATATCCTCAGCCTACACGGCGGGCACGGAGCCGGCCGTCATCAACAAGCTGGTAGATATATTGGTGGCCGGAGGCGCCTCGCTTTCCACCCCCGGTTCTGCCGAGACAAGCCTCACCTACAACGCCTGTCTGAGCTGCGAGCACGAGGAAGTGTATGCCCACTTGCTGGATATCGGCGTCCCCCGCAGCGGCAACGAAACCTCCGAGGCCGCATACAGAGGCTGGCCGGACACACTGGCACGTCTCATACAGGAAAAAGGAGGTCTCACAGAGGAGGATTACCAGCTGTTGGCGCTCACTGCACGCATGAGCGGAGGCTACTTTGCCGGGGAGCATCTGCGCTGTGCACAGTACTTGGTAGAGCTGGGAGTACCACCGGATACCACGGATGAAGCCGGGCGAACGCCCCTGTTCTGGCTTGCCTCCACCCTGCCCACCCTGCCGGAAGAGGGGGGCATGCGCGAAGCGGCTCTTCAGCTCGCGGTCTGGCTGCTGAAACAGGGAGCAAACCCGCACCTGCGAGCAGACGGGGACGAGGAATACCCGGGATTCTCTGCTGCTGACTTGCTGGCGCTCAATCCAGAGAACATCAGGTACCTGCAAGCCGCCGGAGCGGAAATTGCCCCACCTAAGGTAGAAATCCGCCCGGGGGCAACTCTGGCCGCAGATGTATGCAGGGCCGCTATGCTACATGCTCCGGCGGAAACAATAAAAGAGCATTTCGATACCATAGCGACACTACTCACCCCCACGGCGGATATGCAGGAGGGAGAGATGTATGCCGACGCCGTAAAAAATGCCATTGTATTGCTGGCGGCGGCAGATGCTCAGAGAACAGCCCGACTTCTGACAGGAGGCCATATGTGGCAAGAGCAGACAGAAGGCAGCGGACACGACCACGTGCTCAATGCGCTTATCAACGGCATTCAGGAGTCACGCATTGCTTTGCCCGCTGAGTTTTTGCTGCAAAAAGCAGAAGACATGCTGAAGCGCAACGAGCACGCCCACGCGGCCTCGCTCATCGAGCTGCTGGGGCGCTGCGAGGACGCCGAAACACACATCGAAAAACTCTGCCGGGACGAGCGCTTGCCTATACAGGCAGGTGCTTGGGGTGCACGCCTGTACAAAGAAGGGCTACCTGAGGCTTGCAACGGAGCCGTAGCCGCTTGGTTGGCCGCTCAAAAGCGAGAGGCAGACACGGAAGTGCTGCAAAAAGCTCTTCTACTCACCTCCATAGAAGATTTGTGGTACGGCAACATGAGCAAAGCACGCGTGGAGGCGTTCGTACAAGCGGCACTGGAAGCCGGAGCCCCACGCGCAGCAGAGGCATACCGAATCATTGCCGAAAATCTGGATAACCCGGACACACTGGATGAGCTGATGACTAGCCAAGACATCTGGGCATACGAATTAGAAATAGCCACGGCTCAATACCTGCTGCAGCACAGAGATGAAATACTCTCCCAAACAGCCACAGACAGCCCCGAATAGCATGCGACACTTCTTTACAGCCCTGTTTCTGAGCACGCTGAGTCTCCACGCACAGGAGACGGCGGGTGAAGCTGCATCTCACGCACCGGAACTCAGCACACCATCTCTGCTGGATGTAACGCTGGGATTCGATGGCCGCAACTCACTGGAGCGAATGCGGAATCTACTGGCTACCGGAGCCCCCGTAAATGAGTACGACCTGCGCGGTAACACTCCGCTTCTGCTCCTTTGCTCCGCACTGGAGATGGACTACCGCTATACGACCGACCCGCATTTTGCCCGCGCTGTAAACGAAGCCATAACACTGCTGATGCAGCACGGGGCCAACGTCCTGCACGAAAACGCAAACGGCTGCAACGCTGCATTTTACATGCAAAGCAAGCCCGAACTTCTCCAAATGCTCAACGATGCCGGGCTTATGCCCAAAGAACTGGCCGTACGCATACCATACGAAACAGCAGCTTTCGCCCGCTACATGCGTAAGCGCACAGCACAGGCTGCCCTCACCACTCACGCGGCTTGCAGGCAATACCTCATCCGCCTCTATTGTGCTCCGGCCTATGAGCGAGCAGAGGCAAGGCTTACAGAAATCATCTCCGGCGAAGACACTCGCAAAGAAGTGAAAGACATAGCCGAATTGCTGGATTTCATGCGTCTGGCGGATGCAGAGAAAGCTACGCTATATGTACACAAACTGCGCTACTGGGAGCATGGGGAGCACCTACTGGAGGAGGTTCCCTCCCGCGTGCTTGCCGCGCTAAATCAGCTCCGATGGGAGCTCAGTAGCGAAGATATACGCTCCGCGCTCAAAAAACTGGAGGATATGCTACCGGCCTCCCCGGAGGAAATGATAGACTGCTTTGCGGCTCAGCCTATGGGAATTCTGCTGGAGATGCTCGACCGCCGCGAAGGCGAAGCGGCACTCCCCCTGATAACGCGTTACACCAAATGCAACGAGGCAGACTTAGCCTCTACAGCCCACATACTCCTGCTCAAGCGCAACGGTCTGCCTGCCCCAACGCCGGACGCTCTTCGAGAGAGATTCTCCGCCAATGGGTTGGAGATTCCGACTGCATTAAATGAAGACCAACTCCGCATCTACGAGTGCTCGCTGGTAGATACCGCTATGAGCCGCGGCGAGGCAACCGGACTCACAGCAGAGCTGGTGCTGCGTGTCAAAAAGTATTATACCGACATGAAACTCACGCGCCACGCAGAGATAATCGGGCAACTTCTGCGAGGTAAAAAACTGACGCAGGATCCCTACACAATCCTGTCCGCGCACCACAGCTATATCGAGCAGCCACCACCTGTTCCCCGCATGAAAATGGCGCAATTTATCCTCGATAATCCCACGCTTTTCTCCGCGGTCAACACAGAGCAACAATGATTAGCAGCAGTACAGCACGCCGCATTGTATTCTCCCCTTGGTTACCACACAGCATCTGCTGCGTGCTTGTGTTGCTGGCCTGCATCCCCATCCTCTGGCCGGAACTTGCCGTGGAGTCGCTACCGGCTGCCGCAGCCGGCTATGCGGGGCACCTCATCCTCGTCTGCATACTGGTATCGGCCGGGCTGCTAGGCACAGCTTGTGTGCACCACCTGCTCAACATGCGCAATCTGTCGGCGTTCCGGTATTTGCTCGTGTGGCTAGCTCTCTGGGGGCTCACTGTTCTCATCTTCACCCAAATGGCTATTGAAGCGGATGTTGCGCCACCCTACGCGCAAGAAACCACGCACCCCATACAGCAAAGCACCACCCTGCATACCCCCACAGAAAAACTTACAGGGCCTTCCTCCTTGGTGCTGCCCATTGAGCCGGAGCTCTACAGCAGTCAGATACTGGAATCCGCCACAAACCTCGTGAAACTGGAGTCGGAGCACGAAGCTCTACTGGCAGCTTTCCTCTCCTCTGCTCCCAGATGGGCATTCGCCTCGCACGATAACACATTCTACACCAAACCCGGCCATGTTGTGCTGGCTCCGCCGGCCACCGGCGGCATCCCGGGCACGGTACACGCTACATTTCGCACTGTGACAGAAGGAGAGCGGCTGCCGGACGGTTTCGTCATAGCCACACCAGGCGGAGCTTTTCCCACAGTGGAAGATGGCATGCCGGACATAGCGCTGGAACTCTCCGGCAAACACTACCTCCTACTGGCTTGGCGCGGCACCCGACACAGCGAAACGGCTCGCAAAGCTATCAACGCGGCTATAGCAGCCATCGACACCCGCATGCAGAGACTTGCTGACACCCCCACAGAAGAGACAGCCCAACGCATGCGAGAAGGCAGACGCAGCTATCCCGGCAATAAGCCGGAACTGCGGGTGAATGAGCCTAACAGCCAATACGGTGCATACCAAGCAGAAGTTTACGCCAACACGGGCAAAGCCGGCACCATGCTGCTTATCATACGAGAGCTTGAATCCGGCAAGCCGCTTCGACTCTTCACTTTCCCCGCACGCTTCTCTTCCAACCCGAACGAGCTCTTCCGACACGACATTCCCGGCACCCCGCAGGAGTGGATGATGACCACCCCACTCAGCCCGGCAGAAGCAGCTTTCCCGAAAGGGGCTCCTTTCTTTGCCATCCGCACCGGAGAATCACACCAATACTTCGGTGTCACATTCGAGGTGCAATTCTTCCCCCAAGGCAAAGACAGCAGCAGCGCCAATACTCTGTTGCGGCGCAACTACAAAGTGCAAGCCTACGAATCCTCGCAGCAGCAATAAAGAAGAGGCCGGCAAATTGTCCCGCGGCTCACCTTACCCATTTGCCGTTCCCCATGGGGAGGCACCCGTTGCTGACGGGATGATAGCGGGTGGCCTCCGTATTGCCCCAAAGGTCGATACCAAGTGCTTTTTTCCACTTGGCGCTCATGCTGTTGCCGGTGTAGCAGCCGAAGCTACGGCAGGAAGCATTGGGAGCAAAGGCGGAACGGCGGAGGCGTATTTCCAGCTCATTCTCGTGCATCCACTGTGTGGAGGCGCCGATGATGTCGTTGCTGTACTCCAACATGAAAGCATGCGCATTTGAATGGCCGAAATAGTAGAAAGAGGTGATAAGGTCTTTGCCACGAGCTGCGTTGTTGATGGCGGCGAATGCCTGAGCCGCCGTATCAACCCACACCAGCTGCACATTTCGCTTGGCTGCCTGGCCATTTATCATGCTCACATAATCTTTGCCATCCTCCTTGCCGCGGGTCACATAGGAAGGCTTATACACTATCCACACAATGCGGGCGGAAGCATCACGGCGGCGCGTCAAATCCATCTGCACCGTAGCAGCTCGTATAAAATTTGCCCACCAGTTGTCATGCGCCGCCGGGCCTCGCAGGTGCTCCCAAGACTTAAGCGCTACTCCGCCGGAAAGTATAACCTCCACGGCCTGAGCAGAAAAACTCAGCAGAAAAAGTAAAAGGGTGATAAGCAGACGCGCATTCTTCATGGCGCGCCAAGCATACAGGTATAAACTCACAATGTCAAGCCGAATCTGAAACTCACTATTAAAACTCAAAATCTATGACAATAAGTTAGTGAAAACGCCCATAGTATTTATTCTGATTTTAATCATACCAGACTATGTTGTAGCGTACGAAAATTACTCTGAAATGATAGTCTTTAAAGTCGAGGTTATCTGCCTAACCACATATTTTGCACCGGCTTCGGAAAGATGGTCATCGTCTACATACATGAAACGATTATTGATGAGCATATTACAAGCTTTTCCGCTGGGATAAAACACATCTTTTATACTAATAACTGTTGCCAACCCTTCATCACTTAACCGTTGAAAACAGTCTACAACATCCGCTTGGCGTTGCTCAAAAACATGCAAGGGAACACTGTGTACGGCTCGGAACTCCCCTGTTATTGTCGAGAAACGAGTCAAAGCAGCCGGAATATTGCGCCCCTGCTCAGGTACGGAAGAAATGATTATAATTTTTTTTCCCATTTTTTTAAGTTCAATGCACAGTTCTCTCAACCCAAGGTCGAATAATTGCTTATGAGTACCGCTTACCCCATCTGTTCGCACAGGATACCAGGTGCCCGAATTTTCATTCCAAGTACCCCACAAGGTGCAAGCCCATCGATTTACCAACACAATGGTATGAAGTTCCGGCTGCTGACGCAAAAAGTTTAACACTAAATCTATAGATGAGGCATTATTGGAGATAGTACAATGTCCCTTGTAATTAGTGTGTGCGTGCAACGTTGCTCTGTTAGATATGTATGCCCCGTTAATACCCGTTATTTTAGAAAACTCGTCAAAGCCCGGCGCAATTGCTCCTGCATGAGAATCCCCCCACAGACAATACTGTAAGTTCTTGTCTTCTCCTAAAACTTTCATTTTAACATCCTTAGATTTTATACTCTCAACAGCGACTGCATGCCAATATCGGGGCGTACCACGCTTTCTTTGTTCTGCACCAAAGGCCAGACAACATAAAGATATGCCGCATGTCAAAATAAGAACAGCAATTGCAAACTTAAAGTATTTAATTTGATGCCAACGAGTCTTCCTCATTGGCGTTTCGATTAGTTTCCATGAAAAAACGCTAATAATGAAACTCAGCACGAGAGCCATAAGATTAACAAATGGAGATTGAGCCCCTGAGTCGGCGATACACCTAGAAAAAACCAGAAGCGGCCAATGAAACAAATACAAAGAATAAGAAATTTTGCCAACGAAGACTACAAACTTGTTCTCCAATAGAGCTCGGGCAAAACCACCATTTCCACTTGATAACAAGACAACAGTACAGGTAACTGGTATAATCGAAAGTGGTTTTGCCGCAAGAGATGAAGCATTTATAAAGAAATAACACAAACACAAAACAAGAACAGCCATTATATTCCATTTTAGAGCAAAGAAATTATTTTTTGAATATATGGCTAGGAGACACCCGCTAAGCAATTCCCATGCACGACAAGGAAGATAATAAAATGCTCGTGTTGACCATGATGAATCCAATCCTAAGAAAATATATAGAATCAGAGAAACGACAAAAAGTCCCCATGTGAGAGTCTTTATGTATTTAGGCACAAACTTGTACGCTGTGGCAAGGAATAACGGAAAAAACACATAAAATTGCTCTTCAACACTCAATGACCACAAATTCAAAAGGGGGTTCTCATGAGAATTCGGCGCAAAATAATCCGAATTACGAGCAAAATACATATTAGTAATGAAAACAGTACTAGAACATGCAGTTTTCGCAAGAATAACTAATTCTTCACCAAAATAAATTAGCACACCTAATCCAAGAGTCAATACAATAACACTCAGATAAGCTGGAAAAATGCGCCGTATACGGCGGACATAGAACGAGCCCAAAGTATATTTACCTGTTTTCAAATCTTTAAGCAAGCCCTTTGTTATTAAGAAGCCGGATATAACAAAAAAGACATCTACTCCTAGATATCCGCCCTGACACATATTCGGGAATGCATGATAAATCAAAACAGCAAGAACTGCAAATGCACGCAATCCATCAATATGTGGGAAATACTTACCCCGTATTATACCCTCTGTATCGCATCGGTAACTTGCGAGAAAATGTGTTTCTAATGAAGCATCAGACTCTTGCGTGTGTGTGTGTGTGTGTGT
>JAZNTO010000155.1:0-18091 GCA_045591805.1 Akkermansia sp.
GAGCCACTACAGCGGCATCGAAACAATCTATGGCACTCTTTGTCATGCGGCGGGAGGCCAATAGCTCGGCCAAAGCCACGAGTTGGTCGGACACCAAGGTCTTGTAGCGCTCGGAGTACAAATCCTGCATGAGGATAAGAAAATCCCAGTCATGCAGTCCCCAGAACACCTTGTGCATACCATGCTGCCAATAGATGGAGTAACCCTTGCGCCACTCATTGCCCACACGTACCGTGTAGGCACAGTGCCCGGGTTCTCCCATGGTCATGGCAGGTATACCGGAAGCAAGAGCACCGTATGCACCGTAGTGGGAGCAGGCTCCGCACACTCCACCAATCTCGCGGTGCGCCCAAGCCGTTGTGTTTTTGGTGTATTCCAGAATAGGCCCAAGGTAATCCTCCGAAAAAACGGAGTCCCCCGCCACGTTGCGCAGGCGGTACACGAGCTGGCCACTGGCTCCCAAATACCCTTCTGCAGGCAAGCGCACATTGTCTCGCTGCCAAGCAAGAGATTGCGGACTGCCCCAGCCACCGGGTTCACGATTGCCGCACACAATACGGCACTCCCAGTACTGCAAGGTGTCGAAGATGATGTTGAGCTTTCCCTCCTGATAACTGCTGAAGTAATAGGCAAAACGCGCCAATGTATCATTCTCCGAATACCGCTCGCGCGCGAACTCACATGCTGTAGTAGCACATATGCGGCGAGCCACCGGATCCTGCATATCTTCTGAATAGCGGGAGTAAATGGCTGCCATGTAAACCAGCCCTTGCCCCAAACGCTCCGTAGGGCCGGAATACAGCACCCCGTTTATCCAGTCCAAGTCACTGCTCAGCTCAAAAAGGAGAGATGTACCCATCTTCTGCTCGGCCACACGCTTAATCCCCTCGTATCCCACCTTGCGGATGAGATTGAGCCTTGCCAAATCCAAGCGGCAGGCGGGGTCTTTGAGGAATGCCCACATAGCGACGTCATCCCCTTTGCCCAGCTTACTCAGCACACGCTCCAAGAGCTCCTTGTATATGATATCCGGTTTGCGCCAAGCATCCGGAGTATAATCCTCGCTGCGAAAATTTGTACGTCCTTCCCCTTTTTTCTCCTCCCGCTCGTAAAGTTCTGCAAGCTTTTTTGCGCTACGCACCACAAAATTGTTGCGAGCAGTATCGCACACACCGGGTATCACCTGCTGTGCAGGGTCCTCGGGAATATCCGCCTCGCGAATATCGCGCAGCTCTGCGGGCGTCTGAGCTTTGGGCATGTAAGAATCCGGATCCCGCTCCACCAGCGCCGAATCCTCGTCGGACGCCCCTCCCCAAGCGTCCGCCTCCTCATCTTCGACATCCAAATCCGCCATATCGGAGTCATTCGTGCTGACATCCCCCTCTTCATCGATAACAACCCCACGAATGGGCTCTTCAGAGGAAGTTTCACGGTGAGCGGTATGAACGGTCGACGAAGTCGCAGGAGGCGTTTTTGCGACAGGCTCAGTGGCTGCCACCTCCAGCAAATAAGCAAGCAGATAACCGCCAACCATGGCGGCTACAACTCCGCACAGAAGCTTTACCAGATTTGCAGACATGTTCTAAAAAAAGGGGCTAGTCAGCGTGGCGCTTACGTATAGATTGAAGTGTATTCTCCGCCTTGTGGCGAATAAGAGAATCAGGGTGCTGATTCAGCCGCTCCAACGCAGGCACAGCCTGCATTGTTCCAAAGCTGTCCAGATATTTCAGTACGGCATCAAGCATCTGCAAATCTGTTTCACTTTGCAGTTTTGGCAACAACAGCTCTTCTGCCCGCGAGCCCAGTGCAGATATCATTTCGTTCCATACAAGGGGATTGGCAAACCAAAGCTGCACGATGGGTTCCACCATTTCCTCCGGCTGTTCCGCTATAAGTCGGCGCACCACAACCGGAGAAACACTCTTCTGCATGGAGCGGCGGCTATCGAAATAGGAGCATAAAGCCTTTATAGACTCAGCGTCGCCCTGCGGAGCATAGACAACCAAGGCTTTCACAAGCGCTTGGTAAGTTTCCTCTTCTGTATCCCAAGGGTCTCGCAAAGCCTGCAACACAGCATCCCGTATATCCCGGCGCAATATCTGCACATTGGCCATCTCCAATGCATTAGCGGCCGCCGACACCCGCATGGGCTCCAAGCAAAGTAGCTCGCTTATATTGGCCACCACAAAGTCCGGATTTCGCGGGCTTGTCAACACTTCCGATGCATAGGGGCTGACAAGGTTTGTTTTCTCCGCATCGAACTCTACCTCGTACACCCCGGCCTCCAAATTAGAAAACACCACATTGCCGTAGCGAGCGGCCACACGAGACACCTCACTGCGCGGGCGGCGAACATTCACTGCCACATATAGAGCCCCCTCAGCGCGCGTGTACGCCTGCGTAAACTCCGCCCGCAACAGGCGTGTAAGGGATTCTCGAACAAGCGTGCGGGTCGAGGAGTTCTGATTGCTCAGATAAATGGCATAGTGAGCCTGCTGAGGTCGCCTGCGACACAACTCGTGAAACTCCGCCAAATCCGACTGAGTAAGCACCCCTTGCGCGACTCGAACCGGCGCCTGCGCTGCCGTTTTGTTGGCAGCCGGTTCCGGAGCAGCATCTGCTGCCGGGGTATCCTCCTCGGTGCGGTCTGCATTCCAGATAATCGGCATTGTACTGCCAACTACCAGCAAAACGAGCGACACCAACGAAACAGCCACACGGTGCCTGTTGAAAGACGGTAGAAGCAACGCCACACACACCAAGCTGCACCCCACAGAAACAACAAACTGATATTCATATTCCAATTGATTAATCGGTGTGGAAACATTTTGATTCGCACCTATCATGAACACAATCATACACAGCAGGAACAGCACAATGCTTAATCCGCAGCGCAACATACCAAGCAAGCCGAAGGGTGAATCCGACTCCAGCTCCCGCGCCATACGTTCTGCGCGAATAGACTGACGTTTCTGAACTCGAAGATTCTGAGCCACCACCTCTGCGACCTCCGGCGTTGCGGCCATCGGCGCCGATGCAAACTCATCATTCAGGCAACGGGAGCACACTTCCTGCTCTTCCGAAGAGGCATAAAACCTTTTTCCACATCTGGTACACGCTTTTTCCACAACGAATTATATAGCAGATACCAGTCCGAATTGCAAGCACATAGTGCGACAATGAGCAAAATTGCCACACCGGCGCCAAAGCGCCTCAAAATCCGCTTATTCCGCGGCAGCTTCGCTTACCGGCTGAAAAGCCTCGATGGAAGATTCGGCAAAAATGGCAGAGGCAGAGGGGAACGTATCCGAGTCGAGCTCGTAGACCACCACGGCATCCGTTTTGAATATGCGAACCGTGCCATTCAACACTCGGGGACTCTGAGTCAAAGGCATAGTCTGTTCGCCGTTCACCGATATACAGGTAAATCTATCGCTCAGGACAGGAGGCGCAAGATAACAACTTGTGCGCTCTACAACAGGTTGCTGCACAGGCGGAGCCTTTACAGAAGCTGCGGCCAACGGGGCAACCTCCGTGCCGGGCATCAGCGCACAAACTCCCAGAAAAGCGGCACCACAACACGCAGCCGAGCCACATATCCACTTGTACGCACTCACATTCGCAAAGAACTGTCGTATGTGCTCCCAGAGCAAAGTGCGGGCAGGTCTGCAAACAGCATCTCTGGCAATACGCTCTCGGAGGTCAGAAAGGAAGCGGCCTTCATAATCTGCCTCCGCTGCCGGTTCCTCTCTTATAGAGGCCAGAAGCTCCACGAGCCGCTCCTCGGTAATGCCATCAATACCTGTTTCCGATTTTGCCATATCCGTGAGATTGTGTATGTGCGTTAGAGTAGTGACATCTATCCTAAAGCGACTGTTCAAAAAAATACGAAAAAAATTGTCACTTTCTGAACATTTCTGTGCTACGGAGCCACAAAAAGTGGTCTAGAAAGGAGATCTCGAGCATTTTCTGCGACCCAACTGCGCACAAGAGCCTCCCCGGCGGCAATCTCCGCCGCGCGCAGACGGCGGGTATCTGCCACCATGTTCTGCATATCGTCCATATCGTACACCTGTACCCCGGGCAGCTCTGCACAGGCCGGATCCACGTTGCGCGGCACCGAAAGATCGATGAGGAAAAGCGGGCGAGCTGCCAGCACCCGCTGAGTGGTGCGCAATACAGCCGGCGCAACAACATACACCGGGGAGGCCGTAGAAACTATTACTATATCTATCTGCTCCAGATAAGGTACCCACTCGCTAAAACGGATAACACGCCCCCCCACCTGCTCTGCCAGAGCCACAGCTCGGTCGTAGGAGCGATTTGCCACGAAAATGCTTTCCGCTCCGCGAGAGCGCAGGCTCTGCGCTGTGCTGCGGGCTATCTCCCCGGCTCCTACCACCAGCACATTGGCTCCGGCCAGGCTCCCCAGAGCACGGCAGGCCAGCTGCACCGCCACGGCACCCACCGAGGTAGGCCCGGAGGTAATGCGTGTTTCGCTGCGCACCTTTTTCCCAATACTGAAAATGCGCTGAAATGTTCTGTTAGAACAAGAAGCAGTAGTATTTGCCTCCACGGCCGCGCGGTAGGCATCCTTGAGTTGTCCAAAAATTTCCGTCTCACCCACAACCATGGAATCCAGCCCGGCAGCGACTCCGGCCAGATGCTCCAGCGCCTGCTCCGCGCCATAGCGGTAAAAACAGGCAGAAAGCGCCCCCGATACATCTACCTGCCCCAACAGATACTCCATGATGGCGTGGTGCATGCGCTCCGGCTCGTGTGTCCAGTAGTACAACTCCGTGCGGTTGCAGGTGGAAAGCAACACGCACTCCTCCACCCCGGGCAATGCTGCCAGCTCTGCATTGCGCTGCACCAGCAGCTTTTTCGGCACGGAAAACTTCTCCCGCACCTCCACGGGAGAGGTGCGATAATTCAGCCCCAGACACTGCATCTGCGGCGGCTGCGTGTCAGTCTGCAAGGTTTGCAAGGATGGTTTGTACCAGATCTTCTATATTGTGCTTGGAGCTCTCGAAAGCAGGCTCCAGGCCGTATTCGCGTAGTGTGGCAGAGGTAACAGGCCCAATACTGGCCACGCGGCATCCCGTGGGAAGTGCTATCCCCATAGCCATGAAGTTGTGCACAGTGCTGGAGCTTGTGAAGGTGATAAGCTCGGCACCCTCGCTCTCCAAGCGGGCGCGCGCCCCCGTGGGATCCTCTGTTTCCGGAACGGTATTGTAGGCTATACACTCATCCACAATAGCCTGTCGCTTCATCAGCTCCTTATAAACAATGTCGCGTCCTTTTTCGCTATGTACCCAGAGCATCGTCACATTTGCCACGCCGCCAAACTCGTCCGCCTTGCGGTCGAACTCCGCTATAAGCTCTTCGGCCACGGCTTTCTGCGGCATCACATCCACCATGAGGCCATGTTTCTTCAGCTCTGCAGCCGTACCGGGCCCCACCGCTGCAATACGTGCACCGCCCAACTCGCGAATATCCTCGTACACCGCATAAAAGGCTTCAAAGAATTTCTTTACTCCATTGGGGCTGGAGAAAATGAGCCAGTCGTAGTGCGGACTGTCTACTACAGCCGCGGCAAAATCCTTGCGATCCGTAGGTGGAACTATACGAATCGTGGGCAGTTCCATCACATCCGCGCCATATACACCCAACGCAGCGGAAAGAGCCCCGGCCTGCTCCCGCGTACGGGTGACAACGATACGCTTACCGGCCAGCGGCAAGGGGCTGCCTGCCAATTTTTCCCGCAAGTTCACCACCTCTCCGAGTACCACTACCGCAGGTGCGCCCAACACGCCCTCCACTGCATCTGCCAGGCTCCCCAGAGTGGCCTGCACCACACGCTCGCGTAGCGTTGTTGCCCACTGCACGGCGGCGGCCGGGGTCTGAGGATTCATCCCCGCCTGCACCAGGGCATCCAGTGTGGCGCGCAAGCGGCTCATGCCCATCAAAATAACCTTCGTACCACCGGTAGCGGCTATGGCAGCTATGTCCAAATCGCTTCCTTCCTTGCCGGGCATCTCATGACCGGTGAAAACGGTGAACTGGGTACTCACCCCACGATGCGTCAACGGCACCCCAACAGAAGCCGGCCCGGCTAAGGCAGAGCTTATACCCGGCACCACTTCAAAAGACACACCCGCTTCCAGTAAGGCCAGAGCCTCCTCGCTGCCACGCCCAAACACATACGGATCCCCGCCTTTCAACCGCACCGTAGAGCTGAATTTGCGGGCACAACTCACGAGCAACTCATTTATCTGCTCCTGCGGCATGGCGTGGTTCCCGGCACGCTTGCCCACATATACCAGCTCACAGCCGGACTTGCAATGCCGCAGCAGTGCAGAACCCGCTAAGGCATCATATACCACGCAATCCGCATTCTGTAGCAAACGTGCGCCTTTCAGCGTAAGCAACTCCGGGTCACCGGGGCCGGCGCCCACAAGATAAACTGTACCGCTCTGTGGTGTCTTCATGGTTCGAAAAGTTAAAGTTGTTCCAAGGCTGCATTTGCGGAGATTTCAGCCGCCCCCTCAGCCGGGGGGTCATCATACGATGGAGCGTTTTCCCCGCCAAGCTGAGAATCCGGAGTCGGCGCAGGTGCAACAGGCGAAGGCGGAGCAGCGGCACGACGCCCCATTTCAATGAGCTGCGAGACTGTCACCAGCTTAAACCCGCGATTCTGCAAACCGGTTACCACCTGCTCCACAGCCGCCAATGTTGAGGCATGTATATCGTGCAGCAGGATAATAGAGCCGGGTTGCGCTTTACCAACCGCACGCTCCACCACTTTAGCAACCCCGGGATGCTGCCAATCCCGCGTATCCACATCCCAAAGCACAGCATGCATGCCATAGGTATTGTACACCATATCCACCAGTGCGGAGTTGATAGCGCCGTAGGGGGGACGCATAGTTGTGGGATAGTACCCCGTAGCCTCCTTAATGATGGCAGATGTACGCTCCAGCTCGCTGGTTATAGTCTGGCGCCCGGAGGCGGTCATCTTGATATGGCTGTATGTATGGTTTGCTATCTCGTGGCCTTCCGCTACAGCACGTGCCAAAATACCCTTGTTGCGCGCTGCGTTCTGCCCCAGCACAAAAAAAGTTGCACGCGCTCCGTGCTTTTTCAGGATATCCAGCACCTGCGGCGTATAGGCAGCACTGGGGCCATCGTCGAAAGTGAGCGCTACATACATCCCGGGAACATTGACTTGCGACACTCGGTGCCCGGGAGTCTTAGGAACAAATGGTCTCGGCTTGCTCACCGGAACGGCTACCGGCTTGGACGGCTCAGATTTTTCAGCCGGAAGCGTTTCTTCCGGCTTGGGCACAACGGGGGGCGGCAACTTTTTCGCTGTGGGTTCCACCGCCTTTTCTTCCGTCTCCGGAGCCTCCGGTTTAGATTTCTCTTCCGGCTCCGCTACCACAGCTGCTTCCTCCTCCGGCGTTACCACCAGGCGGATAACATTTGCTCTCTCCTGGCTCTGGCATGCAGCCAGTCCCGCTGCCAACACGGCAAATATAACCTGTCTCCACTTTATCATAACTTCTATTTGTCTGCCCCCATTGTAGCGTTACACACGGCATTTGGCAATCCCTTTCGGAGTCATGAACGCAATTCCCGAACACAAAAAATAGGCGGCACTCTCACAGCACCGCCCGATAAAATAAAACTGTGGCAGGGGAATCAGAACTTGCCGCCGATACCGACGCGCACGCCCACGCTCCACTGCTCTTCCTTGGCGCAACCATCGTACTCCGCACCGCTGAAAGGAGAAGTACCGGCATTGAGCATCACTGCACCCACAACATCAAGCTTGGGAGTCACTGCATAGCGAGCACCGGCCTCGACGGAGAAAATCAGGTTAGCCATGTCGTCTGCAGAGCTCAGAGCATAGTTACCGGTCTCCGCGCGGGGACAATCCAGCATGGAGATATTAAGACCCAGAGAAGCCCCGGCAAATACGGAAAGCTTGTCGTTCAGCGGGCGCATATAGCGGTACCCGGGAGCCAGAGCAAATGTGTTGAGGTTGTACCCGGCCTGTGCGCCATAGGCATACGTGAAGCTGAGAGTGGCATAGTGATTCCCGGCCACATTGTAAAGACCGGTCAGGTTCACCCCGTAAGTATCTATAGAAGGTGTATTGGCTTGCTCGTGAATGTCAGTCATAGCCACATTGTAAACCGCGCCGACCTCCCAAGAGTAGCGAGCACTCTGCCAAACTTCCGTTGTAGAGGGCTGAGGTACAATGGCGCTTTCGGTACCGGCCATTGCCACGGAAGCAACGACCAAAGCCACAGCAGAAACGATAAACTTCTTCATAATGCTTAAAATATTTCAGTTATCACATCTCCCACTAGGGAAACGCCAGGGGAAGATAGCACAAGTCTTTCATTTTTGCAAGCTTTATTCTGGAAAAAATCGTATTTTCCTCTTTCCATGCCGAATTCGGACTTGCAGGAGCAGATTGGGTGTGGTAGCATGCGCGCATGGCACTGAAATGGTTCGACAATCAATTTCCGCTCTATCTGGCACCCATGGCGGGCGTGACAGACCCGATATTCCGCACGCTGTGCAAGGAAGCAGGGGCAGATGTCATGGAAACCGAGTTTGTGTCTGCCGAAGGTGTGCTGCAGGCTTGGCAACGCAACCGCCGCTATGTGGAGTTTGAGCACCAACACCGCCCCCTCGGCATCCAAATTTTTGGCTCTGTGCCGGAACATGCTGCCGCTGCGGCCGGTATCATCGTAGATGCCATGCATCCGGATTTTCTGGATATCAATGCGGGCTGTCCGGTGCCCAAAGTTGTAGGCAAAAATGGTGGTTCATCCCTGCTACGCGACCTACCCCTGCTGCAGCGCATAGCAGCAGCGGTGGTGCAGGAACTGGGAAATGCCTGCCCCGTGACGGCAAAAATACGCTTGGGATGGGATGCTCAGAGCATCTGCGCCCCGGAAGCCGTGCAGCGCTTGCAGGATGCCGGGGTGCAAGCTATTGCCATACACGGCCGAACGCGAGCCCAGCAATACGGAGGCAAAGCAGATTGGGAAATGATTGACACCTGCGCCCGCCTAGTGCAGATACCGGTAGTGGGCAATGGCGACATTGCCACGCCGCAGGACGTGCAACACGCGCGAGAGCACACAGCTGTGGCCGGGGTTATGATAGGACGTGCAGCCATGAATGCCCCTTGGCTTTTCTCCCGTGCCAAGACATACCTGCAAACAGGAAACATTCCACCGGAACCAACTGCCGCTGAAAAGCTGCATTTCATGCTGCGCCATACACGCATGGCTATAGAAAGCGGACACTACGGGGAGGAGCTCGTTACTATGCGCGCCATGCGTGCCCGATTGTTGGCCTATGCCAAGGGTATACCCGGTACCAAAGCACTGCGCCCGGCTCTGGCTTGCGTAGGCTCGTACGATGAGCTGCTCAGCATTCTCAGCCCACTCTTGAATACTCCGGAGGCTTAGCCTAATTCCATATCGGCCTTTCGAGCCAGCGTTGCTGCATCGTGCAGTTCCACCATAGGGTCGTGCAGCGCCGGCCCAAAAGTTTCCAGAAGGCGACACACTGCAACTCCGGCCGTGGCCTGTTCGTATGCAGCCACCCACTCCGAAGCGCGCAACTGCGCATTTGCCGGTGTGCGATAACGCTTCAGGCCACGATAAAATGGCTTGGGCGAGAGCCTGGCCCGCCAGCAAAGCTGGCTGCGGCATAGTTTTCTATACAGAGGGTCACACTGCAAGGCATCGAAAAGTTGAGCCTCCCGCGCGGAACCTATGGCCAGCCCATCCCCTCGCAGAATAACCCGCCAGCCATGAGCCGTACGATACAGACGGGCAGAAAGCGAGGAATCCTGCGCGCACAAACGCCTCAATGCTGCCACCAGCCCCGCTTCCTCCTTCTTTTTGTTGCTGAAAAGGGCAGACCAGAATCCGGTACGAAAGCGGTCCACGTCCACGAAGCAAAGGCTCACAGAGTTGAGCACCAGACAACCATAGCGATTGCGCGTGATGATATTCCGGGCATCCGGCTGCTGCTCCACAGGCTCCAATATAGCAGCACTGTAGGGCTCAGAGTCACCATCCAGCCGGCGCAGAGCTTCGCGGAAACGCAAAGCATCCGCCTGAGCGGGGGGCAACTCCAGAAACTCCTGCCACAGGCGAGCTCTCTCTGCGAGTTTAGCCTCTGCATCCTCTTGCGAATGGGCAGAAGTTCCGCGCAGGCGCACCTGCATTCCGCAGATGAGCCGCCGCTCACGCACCCAATAGCGAGGGATATTCATAAAGATTGGGATTTCAAGGGTTCCAACGTAGACAACGCACTACCGGAGAGCGTATGAATCGCTGCTATATGCCCGCCAACCACTTCGAACACCGTGGCAGATACCAGCGTATCCAAATGCATGGCTACCGTACAAGGACGCCGCCCGCCCTCTGTCTCCACAGACGAAAGAAGGAAGCGCATGCTGGTGGGATCCCCGAAGTTTTGCCACTCATCGAAACGCCCTCGCAAGTGGCGCAGCAAATCGTATTTGCTATAGAAGGACTGAGCGGCCGTGCTACTCTCGTAGCGCAAATCCTCTCGAAGCAGCGGCAGCAGTGCGGTAAAATCCCGCGTTACCATCATCTCTCCAAAAGCGCGCGCAGCGGCTTCCTCGCTCAGTGGCGCAGCGGCTGCATGTTCCACCCGGGTGCAGAATTGCACCGCCCGAGGTACGGCACCATGCAACGCCACAGAGACATCGAAGCCCCCCTGTTTTGCTGCTGTCAGCGCCACTGTAGCAAAAAGCACATCCGCCGGCAAATTGTCGGGGGGAGCACTTGTCACGTGCGACGGATAGCGATCCGGAGCATAACGGAAGTATCCCATCTTGTCCGCTTGGCCATTCACCACCGTATCCACCGGCACCAGCAATGTATGCCCCTCCGGGCTACGCATACGCAGCTCCGGCAACCCGGCACGAAATGTTGTGCGGCAAGGGGAAAGCATCTCATACCCCGCGGCCAACAAACCTCCCGCCACCACAGCCAGAGCCGGCCCGACCGGCAGAAGTTCCTCGCACACAAGTGGAATAGCCGGAGGCGGTTGCTGCTCAGCTTCCTCAGCTACCGGCACCAGCCCATCCGGGGCTGCATACAGCACACCTTCTGCGCAAATGTGCTCGCCGCGGCGCGGCAAAGGAGTATCCGCATCGTACACTACAGCATAGATGTTCACTACCAGAGCTCCGCATTTTGCCACTAGGTGGCAGAGGGGCAGCCCGCTCAGCGTACACCGCCTTGCACGAAGCACCTCCACACACATACGGGCGCCATCGTATTCCCCGGGCGTCTGTCCGGCTTGCATGGCAGACATGTGGTGGCAAAGCAAACTCAGAGCCCACACAAAACGCAGCCCCTCCCACTTGTGGCGCGGGAACATTTGCAGCTCTGCACATTGAGCATAATATACGCTACCATCCTCTGCAGCAAGCCCCACCAATGGCACCCCGGTCTCTCCGGGGAGCTCCTTTACCACGAGCTCATTCACCGCATTTTCCACGGAGTAAAAATCGCCGTAGAGTAGCTGCAAGCGCCCCCGGCGCTGCCCATTTACCACGGTAAGCACAAGCGGACTTTCTGCGCCGGAACCACGCACCTCCACACCTTCCGGCAAATGCCCGGCATGGGCAAACTTTCGCACCATCGGGTAGAGGCGTGTGCCGTGATTGGCCACTTCGCGTAGCAGGTTGCACTTCTTAAGCAGCCAGGCACTGCAGGGCATCGGTACCCCCGCAGCTCGGGAATAGGAAAGTGGCAGGTATTGCAGAGCCTCCGGCGTTTTTTGCCAAGCGTCTTTCCGGCGTAGCTCTACCGGCGGCAAAGCCACACACCTGGCTACGCCCTCCCGCAGGTGCTGCACAACGCAGGGCAACACACAGACAGCACGGCCACTGCGCTTCTCGCAGTAGCGGCACTGCTCGGGTGTAAGCCCGGCTGTGGCATCCATGCGCCCCACACTCACCACATAAATATCCAGCGGCAGCTCCCCGTCTATGGCGGTAAAATGCGGCAGATACAAGCGTTCCTCGCGCGAGAGCTCCACCATACGCCGCACATGCCGCAGGCGGCAGGCACGCAAATGTTCACAAAGAGCAGTCTCGCATTCGGCCAACAAGGTGTCGGCGGATCTCGCCTCAAGGCGCGCCACCCCTTCGGGGCTTTCTGCTCGAGATATGACAGCGGTCTCAGCTTTCATCTGCCTTGTTCTCCACCGCTCCTTGGCGGTCGTAAAGTTCACGATACAGCGGGCATTTTTCGTACAGCTCTGCATGCGAACCATCCCCCACAATGCGCCCGTGCTCAAACACCAATATACGGTGCGCATGGCGCAGCGTGCTGAAACGGTGCGCCACGATTAACGTCGTGCGTCCCTCGGCCAGTGAATCCAGTTCCTGTTGTATCTCCTTCTCACTCTCAGCATCCAAGGAAGCCGTGGCCTCGTCCAGTATCAGGATGGGTGCATCCTTCACAAAGGCGCGGGCTATCGCCACGCGCTGCCTCTGGCCTCCGGATAAACCGGCTCCGCCCTGCCCCAGTTCTGTATCCATGCCCTGCGGCTGGGTTGGCAGGAAGGCGGAGACACGAGCCGCATGAGCCGCGGCCTCCACTTGCTCTGCTGTAGCGTCCCGGCGCCCCAGTGCAATGTTCTCACGTATGGTACCGGCAAAAAGCAGAGCCTGTTGACCAACTATTGCCAGCTGTTCGCGCAGGTCGAAACGCGTCACATCGCGCACATCCACTCCATCTACCAATACAGAACCCTCCGTTGCCTCGTAAAACCTCGGTATCAAGCAGGCAAAGGTTGTCTTACCCGCGCCGCTGGGGCCCACAAGCCCTACTATCTGCCCGGCGGGTATGTGCACATTGATATCGCGCAACACAGGTTTCCCGGCATCGTATGCAAAGCTCACATTGCGGAAAGTCAACTCACCTTTCACACGCGGCGGCAGCTGCACAGGATTTTCCGGGTCGGCTATATCATTCGGCTCATCCAGTATATCCGAGAGTCGCTTCATCGGCCCCTGAGCCTCATTGAAACGATTGTAGGCCTGCCCGGCGCGCTTCATGGAATCGAAGGTGAAGAACATAGCCGCCGCCAATGCCATGAAATCCTCCAGCGACATGCCGTATATGCTCCCCGTCACCAGCAGGAAAGAAAGTGCCAGAGCCGTCACAGTCTCCATGATGGGGATGATAGCTCGCTGGTACTTGACCAGCTTTATAATGTTGCGACAATAGTTTGCGGAGGCTCCCACGAAATCCTGAATTTGGCGTTCCTCCATAGCATAGGCGCGCACCTCTCGCTGTGTTTCCAGATTCTGCTGCACCACAGTGTTGAGCTCGCCCAGCCCCTCCTGAGCCCGCAGGGACTTGGTAGAGACGCGCTTGCCAAAGTTTATGACAGGCCACGCAGCCAGCGCTACAAAGAGGATAACCAGCCCCATTTCCCAGCGCCCGTTTTCTATAAGCAGCCAGATAAATGCAGACAAAGCACAGACACAGGTGATGGGCTGCTTGATGAGATCGTTCGCCACGTGAGAAAGCACCGTCTGCACATTGCCGGTATCTGCCACGATACGGCTCACGATGTCGCCCTTCCGTTTACCTTCCACAAACGAGAGCGGCAACTGTTGGACATAGTGGAATACAGTGGTGCGGAGGTTTTCCAGCAGCCTTATACCCAGTACATTCACCACAATGGTGTTCACCCACATAGCCACACCGCGCAGCACAAAAATGAGCGGCAGGCTCGCACAAGACAGCAGCAGAACCGTCTGCGCGGACAGTTCCTTGAGCTGTGGCACATACCGCAGCAATTCCGGCTCCGGTTGACCGGTCTGGTGGAAAACCACCGGGAACACAAACTTTATCATGAGCGGTATGCCCAACCCGCTAGCTGCTGCTGCCACGAGGCCGGTTGCTACAGATGCCAACACCCAAGCCAGCTGGGGCAGCAGGAATCGCTCGATAAACTTTTTCATGCGTGCTATCATACAGAAGTCTCCTTTCCGTCCTCTTTTGCGCTACGCACCTGTTCGTCGTACAATGAGCGGTACAAGGCGCTGCTTTCGTACAGCTCTGCGTGTGAACCGTCGGCCACAATACGCCCCTCGTTGAACACAAGGATGCGGCTTGCCATGCGAATGGTGCTGAAACGATGCGCTATGATAAATGTGGTGCGGTTGCTGGACATCTCGTCCAGCGATTTCTGGATGATTGCCTCGCTGCGCATATCCAGGGCAGATGTAGCCTCGTCCAATATCAGAATAGGTGCATCTTTCAATATAGCGCGAGCTATGGAAACGCGCTGGCGCTGCCCACCGGATAAGCCACCGCCTCCCTCTGCCAGCACAAAGTTGTAGCCCTCCGGCTTAAGATCCGCAAACTCGCTCACGCAGGCACAATCTCCTGCCTGCCGAATCTCGGCTGCTGAAGCACCGAGGCGTCCCACCGAGATATTCTCCGCTATCGACCCGTGGAAAAGTGCGGCAAACTGCGACACCAAGCCAATCGTCCGCGTTCGCTCAGCACGCGAGATATCGCGCACATCCACACCATCTATCTTCACACTCCCCTGCCGGGGGTCATAGAAGCGGCAAATAAGGTTGATAAATGTTGTCTTGCCCGACCCGCTGGGCCCCACCAGCGCCACGACCTCCCCGGCCGATACATGCACACAGACATCGTGCAGCACGGTCTTCTCCTCATTGTACGCAAAGGTGACGTGCTCGAAATCCACGGCACCCGCCACGGGCTGCGGCAGCGAAACGGGCTCCGCCGGTTCCGGCGTTTCATCCTCCGCCAGCAGTATCTTGTTGATTCCCTCCACCATGACCTCCATGGAACGGCACTGATTCGCTACCGTACCCAAACGCTTTATGGGATCGTAACAGAAGTAAAAAGCTGTGGCTATGGCCGTAAATGCCTCTAGGGTAAGGCCATCCCCGGCGCCGCGATATAGAGAGTACGCCAGCGCCAGAGCGCTCACCACCTCGATAGCAGGAGAAAGCGCCCCCTGCCAGGCTGCTACGCGGATAAGCAATTTGTTGTACTTGCGAATCACGGCATTGAGCATATCCTCGCGCAGCCGCTCTAGGTTAAAGGCGCGCACTTCGCGCTGCGCCGCCAAGGATTCCTCCACCGTCTCGGTTATGCGGTTCATCTCTTGGAGCACTTTGCGCATTTTCTTGAGCACAGACTTACCCACCCAGCGCACCAGCGGAATACAGAGGCAGGAAATAAGCAGGTTACCCAGTAGAACCGCGCTCTCATCGTTGGTAAGCGCGGCGTATATGAGATACCCCACTGCGGCAATGAGCGTAAGCGGCTGCACCACCAAATCGTTGAGCACCTGCACCATGGTAAGCTGCAAGCTCTGGGTGTACTGAATAACCGTGGTCATGAGCGCGCCGCGCTTGTGGCGATCGTGGAAGGAGAAAGAAAGCCACTGCAGACGCGAGAACACATCTGTACGCAAATCTGTCATAAGCCCCATACCGGCTTTGGTCAGCAGGTAGGAATTCAGGTAGGTAGACAAGCCTCGCACCATCATCACAATGGGAATAACACAGGCCGCCAGCACCAACGTGGCCATAGGCATCTCCTCCGGTGTATACCAGCGTCCCAGCAACGCCGTGAACCATTCCGGAGCCGGCACCGTTTCAAACACAACCGGACACACCTTCTGCACAATGACAGGCAACCCAAAACCGGATGCCGCGGCTGCCAGCACGCCGGCCACTGTACCCCATACCACCGCCCATTTGTGCCGTGGCAGATACTTCCGCAGCAGGGGACGAATCATGGTATAAAAACTCTGCTCTTTTTCGTCGCTCATACAGGATGCCTACAGTCTACCAGAAAACCCCGCCGGATTCAATCAAAAAAGCAGGAAAGCGGTATCTTTCCCCTTGCTTTCGACGTACAATATGCTAGACTTACCAAAACATCTCCCATGTTACGCACAATAACCTGCACACTTTGCCTGACACACGACTGCACCCTGCGCTGCGCATACTGCTACGCCGGGCGCAAATATCAGCATGCTATGAGTCAAGACACTGCGCGGCGCGCGCTCGATATTGTGCTGAACGAGGCCACACACACCGGCCGTGGGGCAGACATCAGCTTTTTTGGTGGTGAGCCGCTGCTGGAGTGGGAGTTGCTGACATGGTGCTACGCATACATGCAACAGCACGCCAAGGAACTTCCGGCACCCCCGCGCTTCAGTATCACAACAAACGGTACCCTCCTTACGGCCGATAAATTGGATTGGATGACACAGCGAGATTTCCTCATTGGCCTCTCCATAGACGGCTCGCCAACCATGCACAACATAAACCGCTGCTATGCAGACGGCAGAGGCAGCCACACCGAGGTATCACAGGCGCTCGCCCTACTGGCAGGCAGCCCCAAAACTCGCTCACAGGCCATTTGCGTGGTCACCCCCAACAATGTACAACACCTCAGCGAAGGGGTTGCCTGGCTGGCGAAGCATTATCATGGCACAATCGGCCTCAACATCGACTACTGGAGCCAATGGAGCGATGCGGATTTCGACACACTCTGCACCCAATACTCCCGCGTGGCTGAGCTGGTAGCGGCCTCCTACCGTGCAGGCCCCCCCATACACCTGCGAAGCATAGACGACAAAATATCCACACACCTGCACTCCCCGAACGACTGCACCCTGCAATGCCGCATCGGCGAGCGAGAAATTGCCGTGAGCGTAGACGGCAACTTCTTCCCCTGCTCCCGCTTGGTAGGAGACGGCGATTCGGCCGAAATGAACTTCGGCAATGTGCTGCAAGGTATCGACCGCGCAAAGCAACAATACCTCATCTCCGCACGAGGCTGTGCTACCCCGGCCTGCAAAGTGTGCAGCCTGCGCCACCGCTGCCTCAATTCCTGCGGATGCACAAACCACGCGGCTTCCGGCAAACTCAACGAAGTTTCTCCCTTCCTCTGCTGCTCAGAAAAACTCTTTATACGCACAGCAGATACCCTGGCAGAAATGCTCTATGCAGAACGCAACCCGGCCTTCATGAGCCGTTTTTACCCCTAAATCACATAAAACGTGAGCAAAATAAGAGCTTTGCGCTTGCATTCGCGGCAAAATGCGCTATCATTCCCCATATGAGCCGCCTCCCCATATCGCAATACGTCATGGCACTGGCCCATGTGGCAGCCCTGCGCTCGGAAGACCCCTACCGCAAGGTAGGTGCCGCTGCTCTGGACAAAGACAACCGCGTTATCGGCACCGCTTACAACGGACTCTTCCCGGGCTTCACCGCGCCGGAGGGGTTCTGGGCATCGCGAGATGAGCGCCAGAAGTTTATGCTCCATGCAGAAATCAACCTTTGCAGCCTTTTCAAACGCGGAGAGGCAAAAATCGTAGCATGCACCACTATGCCCTGCACCTCCTGCATGCAGGCACTTTGCGCCCACGGCGTCAAAACAATCTACTACGGCGAGGCATACGCAGACTCCCGCGCACCGGAGATTGCCGCCATGTACGGTGTAGAGCTTATACAGGTGCCGCACTACCCACTCTCACAGCAATTCCCGCTGGTGCACTAAGCCCCCCCTTCCATTTTCTTCTCCGACAAAACAAAATACGGAAACAAGCGGCATTTCCACCGGGAAATGCCGCTTGTTTCTGAAAGGAAATGGGCTTTATGCGTGCAGCAAGTGAGCGGAGAGCTTACTTGGCGCGGTAGTACTGGTAATGTACACGATCATCGATGGCAAGAGCCTCGCGAACAGTGCGGATTACAGTGGGCTCGGCCTCGAAGGCGAAGAGCATGTACTGACCATGGCTCAGGTGCTGGGACTCGTAGGCGAACTCGCGGCGACCCACATTGGTAACCTCGGTAACCTTAGCGCCGGCGGCCTCAAGCTGGGCCTTGATGTCTGCGGTCAGCTCATCGAGGGTGGCGGAACCCTTCATGTTAAAAACGATCAGTGCGTCGTACTTTCTCATAACTTGTATTTTAGTAAGATGTCTTGCTTTCGCAAAAAGC
>JAZNTO010000156.1:0-7046 GCA_045591805.1 Akkermansia sp.
TGCCCTAGCCTACTTGGATTTTGAACCGATTTTTCATGGCAGCAAATGCTGCGGCCGCCTCTGCCCGAGGCTCGCAAATGCGTATCGGGCGCAAGACGGGGACTACGCTTTCGACTTCTCTGCCGCCCGGCTCTGGGCAGAGGAAATACTGGCAGAGTTTGCCGCGCTTCCGCCCGCCAAAGAAGAGATTTCCCCCATCATCTGCCACACTAACCCGGCACAAGACACCTACGCAGAGCGCCTCCGCAAGCAGCTGCGCACCCGCCGACTGCGCCAACGAGATGGCCTGCGACTGCTCTGGGCAGAGGTCTACACCAACCCGGAGTGCGGGGCTGACATAACCCTGCAACTTACCGGCTCCACCGGCTCTTACACTCAAAAAAGCAACGGCGACACATACCCCGCGCACCGCAACAAAGGAAGTCTGCTGAAAAACCTGCTCGCTGTCCTGCTCACCGTTCTGCTATATTACGTTGTGAGCCGCTGTTGGGGGTGGTTCTCCCCACCCACCGCGCCACAAACGCCGCCCCAACGGAAAGCAGCTGCCCACACGCACACAAAAACGGAACCGAGCAAGGCCAGCAAAACTCCGGTAAAACAATGTTCTGACAAAAAAACAAACAGCCACCGCCCTTGAAACAGGAACAGTGGCTGCAAGACTGTCGAAGAGCGCTCCGGCCGCGGCTCGAACGCGGGACCCCAAGCTTAGAAGGCTCGTGCTCTATCCAACTGAGCTACCGGAGCAACTTGCGCGCAGTTATACTAGCAGTTTCTGCGCAGCTTTGCAAGCTTTTATTTCGGAAAGTAGCGTGCAACAAGCGGTTCCTGCACGGCAAAGAGGGCATCACGCTCCGCCGGTTCATAATCCAAGTAGCCGTGCAAGTGTGTAAGCCCGTGCACCATATAGCGGAAAAGCTCCTCACACGGCTCCAGCCCATGCTCAGCCGCATAACGTGCAGCAGTATCGCAGCTCACCAGAATCTCGCCATAGGGGAAAGTTATGGCGTCTGTCTCGCTCGGGTCATTCAGAAACTCGGCATGTACCTGAGCAATCGCCGCATCATCCACCACTGCAATCTCCACCACCGGAAGCTCACTCAGCACATGGTCCGGCCCCGGCGGTGTCGCCAACAGCTCCGGCAGCAGCTGCTGCAATGCCTCCGCAAAGCGTGCCAGAAGCGCCTCGCTCACCCACTCGCGCTCCGTGTTGAGGTAGAGCTCAATCTGTGGTATCATCTGCTGTAGCCTCCTGCTCTCTGAGTTGTTGCTTACGCAGCTTTGCAGCTGCTCTTGCCGCGCGGAAAAAGCTCTGAAACTGCTCCAGACACTCTGCCCCCAGCACACCACCTACACATTCGCACTTGTGGTTGAGCGGCGGGTTAGAGTCCAGCAGGTGTATCCACCCACCGCAGGCTCCCCCCTTCGGGTCGCATATACCGAACACCACGCGATCCGGCCTGCAGTGCACCATGGCGCCCGCACACATAGGACACGGCTCCTTGGTGACGTATACGGTGCAGCCCTCCAGGCGCCAATCTCCCACGGCGGCCTGAGCGGCGGTAAGAGCCAGCATCTCCGCGTGCGCTGTGGCATCCTTGAGGGCCTCCACCTGGTTCCACCCGCGAGCAATGACGCGATTGTCCTTCACAATCACGCAGCCGCAGGGCACCTCGTTGGCTGCGCGAGCCTTCTCGGCCTCGCGCATAGCCAACAGCATAAAATGTTCGTCCTCCGTCAAGGGGGAAACGGGTGTGAGCGTTAGCGTATCGTCACACGCTCATCCGTGTCCAGAATAGCCTGCAACTCAGGCCAGCCGGCCTCTGTCTGGTTCTGGAACATGTGCAGATACACGGAAACCGCACCGGCAGGATACTTCTCGAAAAGCGCATCCACAGCCGCCTTCAGCTTGTCGGCATCCAGCGTCTCCGGCAGCACATCCACCACACCGTGACCATTGTGCTCAATACCCAGCATCTCGATGAAGCTCACCAGCATCCCTTCGTGCTTGCGAATAAGCCACACCTGCAGCAGGTGGTCCGCAATCGTCTCCGCCGGTTTCCAAGTCAGCATCTTCTTAATCCAAGCGAACTGCTCCTCCACCGGCTTCTGCTGCATAAACTGCGGGCGCAGCTTCTTGAGCGCGCTCAGCTCGCGCAGCGCAGCGCGGTACACGCCGCGCTCCTGGTTGCGCATCCAGGAAAGGAAATTGTTGACGGTCTCGTCATCCGACTTCTGGAAAATGGTGTAAGACTTCATGGTATGTGCGTAAAAACGTGAGCCTAATAAAACACAAATCCGCCCGTTTGTCCAGTACAAGATGAGACATAAAAGCCAGAATTTTAAGCTACCCCCAAGATGACGCCGCTATGGAAATCGTCCCCGGGAATCGCAGCCGCCACTGTCACCGCAGAGTCACTTTCTGTGGCATACATCCCCTGCCCGCGCCTTTTTGCTTGCCAACTCCCTCGCAATGTGCTTGAATATCACACGCAGCAACGCAGTGCCGCAGTGGCGGAATGGTAGACGCAGGAGACTTAAAATCTCCCGAACGGTAACGTTTGTACGGGTTCGAGTCCCGTCTGCGGTAGTTGATAATAAGCCCCTTACGACAAAAAGTAAGGGGCTTTTACTTTGCCCCGAATTTGCCCAAAATAGGGCTAATAACCGCTAAAAACGGCACATATCTTCCCGACATTTTCCCGACATCGACAAGCAATCCCTTTTTACCCATAGCCGCGCCCGGGTGTGGGAATACTATAGCGCAGGAGTTTCGATTTTGCAAACAATGACGCCGGGGAGGCATTCCTCCAGGGCGAAATGGCGAATCACGTACGCGTTTTCTGCCCGGTGAGCGCGAGCGATGAGATGCTTGGCGGCATCGAGGTCGTGCCCGAAGCGGGAAAGTTCATCCACATAGGCGGTTATGCAGAAGGTCTGAGCGGAGGCAGCGTGGTAGCGAGCCCAAGCTACGAGCTCGTGCACGGTGGCGAAATGGGCGTATCGCAATGGATAGTAGAGCTGAGTTGCCGTAGCGGCGGGGTAGTTGGAGCGGTTCCAGGAGTGGTCGTGTGAGATGATGGCATCCGTCATGGCGAAATGGGTGCGGTAGACGCGCCCCGGTTCATCCGGCATGGGGTCGCTATAGGTGCAGTGCACATGCACCCAGTTTCCCTGCAGGCGGACGAGGTTCCAGCAGTGATTCTCCCCGTGCGCGACACCGGCCACAAACATGTTGTCGATACCGGCGATATGGAGCATCATGCTATAGGCGCGGGTGTAAGCATCGCATACGCCATAGCCGGTCTCGAACAGGCGTGCCGTGACATTCGCCGTATCGCGCCCTTGGAGTTCCTCTTTGTATGTGCTTTTCAGCACCAGATAGTCGTGCAGGGCAAGCGCTCGCTCGTAGTCCGTACCATAATTGCGGCACACCTCGCTCACCACGCGTTCGGCCTCAGCCAAGGCACGACGCTGCATATCTGTAAGCCCCGCGCGGTAAGAGGGGAAGCGGTGGGCACGCAGCATCACCTCGTTGTCGGCGTAGGTAAGCTGCAGCATCACATCATTGCCCCGCGTACAGATTGAGCAGGAAACAGCAGAGCCGGCCTGCAGCAAGGTATCCGCCAGTGTGTATGCGCGGTTGTAGACATTTTCCCCGGCCAGAGAGAAACAAATGCGCGGGGACATCTGCGCCATCTGCTCGCGGGCATAGCTGAGAGCCTGCGCATCGTTCGCGCACGCCACTGCCGCCGCCGGCATTTCCTCGGACGTCACCACCCCGGGCTGAGCAGGAGTTACGCGCGGACTGACCTTCGGCATCACCTTGTAGACGCAGCCGGCAAGAAGAACCGACATCACCAGTGCGATAAGTGCTCTCATGACCACATGGTAGCAGAAATGTGCCCATACGTAAAGAGAAAACAAAACCATGGGAAGTTCGAAGGACGAATTCCGACATACGAAGTGAGCGAAGCCTAGCTACGGTATCCGAGTTTTGCACCGCAAAGTGCTTGGAGTGTGCCGAATTTTGGCAATTTGCGGGGTATTGCATCAGCATTGGACATGCTGATGCAAGCCAAAAGTTGGAAAATCTTGAAAAATCTGCACTTTTTGAGAATCCAAAATCCAAAAAAGGCCAAACAAGCAACCCAAAAATTGCTGTAAATGATTGTTTTCTCGAGTTTTTACATAAGTACAGCATGTCCAATGCTGTATGATGACCTCAGTCAGTTCGGGAGAGGTATCTCAGCATCCCGTCGCGCGGGGGAACGAACACACCTGCCCGAACGAGCTAAACACTTAACAAACAAATCACATCACACGACATGAAAAAGACAATCCTTGCTCTTTTCGCCCTGGCGGGTGTCACTGTAGGTGATACCACAACATGGACAATGGATGATCTGGCAGCTCTTGCTACCAATACAACAGAAAAAGCCACCATCAGCACTGAGTGGACGTACGCAAATGGAAACGTGTACTCATTTTCCGAGGGTAGTTACTTGGGCGGCATTTCCGATTCGGATTTACTTTCGGCAGTAAACCTCTCTGACGGAACTTGCATTACTATTGCGGCTTGGGTGCGTGCAGAGAGCCTTAGTGGTTACCAAGCTATTTTGGGCTACGGCGCTCAGAACGACGGTTTTGTATTTACACTAAATGGCAGCAATCTCTTATATACATCAAAAGGCGTAAGTGAGAGAGGTTTCGCTCCCAGCGGTCTTACAGCGGGTGAGTGGGGGTTGGTTGCTATGACATTTGTTGCAGGAAGCAAATCTACAACAACAACGAATGCAGAAACCGGACAGACAGAGACTACGTATACTACACAGAATGGTCGCATACATGATGCGGTTGGAGGCCACTATACGCGCCAACTTGGTTCGTTCGCCGTACCTGATACCGACTCTCAGCTGTTCTCCATTGGCTCCGGTAATGGCACAAGCGCGAGAGACAGCTTTACAGGAGATATTGCAGGATTAACAATCTACACAGGCACGACTACAGCGGTAGATTATAATACGATAAAAAATCTACTTGGAGCTGCACCGACAATGGTACCCGAGCCCACTACGGCGACACTGAGCCTGCTGGCGCTGGCCGGTTTGGCAATGCGTCGTCGTCGCAAGTAAAAGTTGTTTTTTTCATTGATTGTGAAAACAAGGCCGTTGCTCGAAGTGGGCAGCGGCTTTTTTTCGGGGCATCGGCAGCCGGGAGGTGTGATAATCCGCGCTACTGACGGCATGAGCGCTTGACAGCGCGTGCGCGAGGGGGCATACTGTTCGTGTTATGTTAAACCTTTATGATACACAGTCGGGGGCGATGAAGCCCGTGCAGGCAGAGGACGGCAAACAACTGCGGTTCTACTGTTGCGGCCCGACCGTGTACGCGGCGGCACACATCGGCAATTTCCGCACCTTTGTGGTGCAGGATGTTTTCCGCCGTGTGGTGGAGCTGGGAGGGCTGCGCACCAAGCATGTACGCAATCTCACGGATGTGGATGACAAAACAATCCGCAACTCGCAGGCGCAGGGAATGCCGCTGGGGGAATACACCGCCAAGTGGACAGCCAAGTTCCACGAGGACTGCAAAGCGCTTAACTGTCTGGCTCCGCATGTGGAGCCCAGCGCCGTAGGCCACATTAAGGAGCAGCTCGATATCGTGCAGAAGCTCATGGATGGCGGGCATGCCTACCGCAGCGATGACGGCTCGGTGTACTTCCGCATATCCTCCTATGCCGACTATGGGCGCCTGGCTCACCTGGACCGCCAGGAGCTGGATTTGGGCAAAACCGCCAACACCCGCGCCGATACGGATGAGTACGAGAAAGACAGCGTGGCCGATTTCGTGCTGTGGAAGGCGCGCCGCCCGGAAGATGGGGCAAACTACTGGCCCTCCCCCTGGGGCGAGGGGCGTCCCGGTTGGCACCTGGAGTGCTCCGCCATGAGCCACAAGTACTTGGGCGACACCTTCGACCTGCACTCCGGCGGCGTGGATTTGGTATTCCCGCACCATGAGAACGAGATTGCGCAGAGTCGCTGTGCCTGCGGCGGCGAGTTTGCCCGCCACTGGTTCCACGTGACCCACCTTCTGGTGGATGGTGCCAAGATGAGCAAGAGCCTCGGCAACATGTACACGCTCGACCAGCTGCAGGAGATGGGCTACACCCCCGCAGCCCTGCGCTATGTGCTGGCCGGTGCCTACTACCGCCGCCCGCTCAACTTCACCCTCTCCGGCATGAAGGACGCCACAAGTGCCCTCAATAAGCTGGGACGTTTCAACAAAGAACTAGCCAAAGCCAGCGGAGCCAAGGAACCCACCTACCGCGACCTCGTGAAGAAAGCCCCTGCCCTCGGTTCGTTCCAACCCGCTTGGGACAGCTTGGAGGACGACCTGAACGGCCCGGAGGCTCTCGGCCACGTATTCAGTGCCATCAAGGGCATTAAACCGGCCGAAATGAGTGCCGAAGAGGCCACCGACATGTGGAAAGCTTTCCGCTTCATCATGGAGGCACTCGGTCTGCAACTGCCCGACCCGGATGCCGATATCGAAGTACCGGAGGACATCAAGGCCATAGCCGATGAGCGCTGGGCCGCACGTCTGGCAAAGGACTGGGCTACAGCCGATGCCCTGCGCGGCAAACTTGCCGAGCTGGGCTGGGCCATGAAGGACGGTAAGGACGGCTATAAACTCACCAAAGCGTAAACGAAGACATGGATAACAAAGCTCTTTCCCTGCTCGGTAAACACAGCGAATTCTTCCGCACTCCGGAGGAAGCGAAATTGGAGGCCTTCCCGAACCGCAGCCCGCAGCGCCCCTATGTAGTGACGCTCACCACGCACGAGTTTTCTTCCCTCTGTCCCGTCACCGGGCAGCCGGACAGCTGTGAGCTGACCATCACCTACACTCCGGCGGAAAAAGTGGTGGAGACCAAGAGTCTCAAGTATTACCTCGTTTCTTTCCGCAACTATGCAGCTTTCAACGAGCAAGTTGTCAACCGCATTCTGGATGACCTCGTGGCAGCCGTAGAGCCCGCCTGGATGAAG
>JAZNTO010000157.1:0-7594 GCA_045591805.1 Akkermansia sp.
ACCACCCCACCAGCACCAACTATAGCGGACATCGCAAGAATAAGACACCGCATCTGATAAAGAGGCATGCCTATGGCCAGCAGTACAGAAAATTGTCTGCAGTGTTGCAGGCAAATAACCCGGAACAAAGCAGCACAGGCAAAAACAGAAAGCAAGGTACAAAAATAGAGGATGAACCCCATCGTCTGCTTGGCTCGATAAATGATTCCCAACCAAGCCTGAGTATCCGCTTGGGTAGGGTGAATGCGGGATTCCGGCAAATGCCGGCGAATCCATTGGATAACAGACTCAGAATCTGCGCCGACCGCCAGATGCACAAACAACGAGGCTTCTCCTTCCGCGATGCTGTGATGCAGCAGAACATCCGGCGCAATCATACGACCGGGCACGCGATAAACCCCGCCGATTTGCAGGCAGCGCATGCCGCCCGGCATGTGCAATACCAATTGCTCGCCCGCAGAAAGTCCGCTTTTTTCTGCAAAACTTCGCGAGACAAGACACTGCCCTGCAGATAGAGCGCCCGAACCCTCCGCTATGAGCTCCGGCGGCATATCCGCGCCATCTCGGGTACAAAAACGGCATAACCCATGCGATGAGGCCGCCACCCCCGTATAGCACACGGCAACCCGGCGAATACCCGGAGCCCCGCGCAATTTATCCTCTGCCTCAGCAGTATTCTCTATCACCAAATCCGGCAGTATGACCTGCATACCTCGCTCAATTTCACGTATCATCCCATCCATCACCCCACGTACCACAATCTGAAGCGCCAACCCTAAGGCAATACCCAGTATGCAAACAACTGCAACTACCCGCCGGGATTCGCGGCGGGGAAACAGCAGGCGATGCGCCAGCATAAACGTAAAAGCGACTTTGCGCATTTCGGCGGTATTATGCCACATAGAAACAACGGCGTCAATAAGAAGATGCCAGATTTCGGCTTTACTTACGCCAAAAAAAAGTGTATCCTGACGAAGATGAAAGCCTCCACGCTACTCGAGTTCTCCCTATTCGGCCTCACAACCGTCCTGTTCCGCCGGAAAAAGCCCATTCTGGGTACAATTATTGTAACGGACAGGTGCAATCTGCACTGCAAACATTGTTCTGTAAATAATCTAACGGCCATTATTCACCCCTACGAGCAAATCAGGGGCGAGATGGAGCAACTGTATACCATGGGTGTACGCATCCTCTTCTTTTGCGGAGGTGAAACTTTTCTCTGGAAAGACGCCGGACGAACCCTGAGAGATCTGGTACGCGAGGCCAAAGATATGGGATTTCGGATTGTCAATATCGTAACAAACGGTACACAAGGCCTGGATTTACCGGAAGCGGATTTGATTTTGCTGAGCTTAGATGGTGACAAAGAGCACCACAACATCATACGCGGTAATACCTACGACCTCATCATGCGCAACATCGAACAGGCCACTGCAAACAATATCTGCCTGTACATGGCCGTCAACCAAATCAACAAAGGCTGTATCCGTTCGGTTTGCGAAGTCGCGCACAAGCAACCCAACGTGCGAGCCGTTTCCTTCAATTTCCATACACCCTACCCCGACACACGCGAACTGGTACTTACCCGCGAGGACAAAGTTGCATGCTGCGCAGAAATTGAACAGCTCATGGATGAAGGCTATCCTATATTCAATTTGCGCAGCGCTTTCCCCTATGTGATAGACAACAACTTCCCCACGCCCTGCTACCAGTGTGTTGTGATGGAAAACGGGCAGATTTCCACCTGCGGCCGCTGCATCCACGTACCCGGCCTGTGCGATGAATGCGGCTATTTCTTCGCCGCAGAATATGCGCTTGTATTCCGCGGAAATCTCCGTGTCATTTTCGAAATGCTGCGCACCTATACCCGTTACGTATAACCATGAATCTGCTCACAACCGCTGCACGCATCTGGTTGACCCACAGCACAGCCCCCTATCGTTTCAACGCTGAGAATGATACCCGGCTTCGCTACGATGATTGCCCCGGACTGGGGCTTTACGTGCACATCCCCTTCTGCCGCAGTATCTGCAATTTCTGCCCATACTGCAAAGAACGCTACACCCCGGAAGCAGCCCATGCATACACTGCCGCCCTCCTACAGGAAATCCACCTAGTCGGACAGATGCAAAGCGGGCGAACCCGGGTGAGCAGCCTCTATTTTGGAGGAGGAACCCCCGCTCTACTGGCTGCTCAGCTCGGCGACATCATTGAAACACTGCAGCAGTATTATGACATCACAGACGGAATCGGCGCAGAGCTGCACCCTGCAGATGTAAATGTACCCACTCTCAGCCTCTTGAAAAAAGCAGGAGTAACCCGTATCAGCATCGGCATTCAGAGCTTCCTGCCGGAGTTTGCCCGCTGTCTGGGCAGACCCGCACCGCAGCCGCAAAAACTGGCATCCGCCCTGGCACAAGTCCCATTCGAGACAGTGAGCATGGATTTCATCTTTGCCCTCCCCGGCCAAAAACTGGAGCACATACGGCAGGATTTGGACACAGCGTTCTCACACGGCGCCAACCACGTGGCCGTGTACCCTTTCATCGATTTTTCCTTTACCGGAAGCCCCGTGCACGCTATGCCCGGCCACGAAAAACACCGCCTACTGGACGAACTGACGTCCTACTGTGCCTCCCGCGGACTGGTGCGCGATTCAATCTGGACATTTGCCCTACCAGGCAACCACCGCTACTCCAGCATGACCCGCGACACCTTCCTTGGCTTCGGATGTTCCGCCACCACTCTGCTGCGAGACAGTTTCAAAATCAACACATTCTCCGTATCAGCCTATATCGATCGTATTCAGAAGAAACAACTCCCCACTGCTCTGACCACTCGATTCAGCAGACGGCAACGCATGGTGTACTACCTCTTCTGGAGGGCATACAGCACCTTTATCTCAAAGGCTGACTTCAAGGATTTCTTCGGTACGGAGCCGGAAGCCGAATTCCGCTCAGCCTTCTGGCTGGCGCGCAAGCTCGGCTACATACAACCGGAATCCGGCGGCTACCGCCTCACCCCACGCGGTGCCTACTATTTCCATTACTTCGAGAATTTCTACACCCTCGCATACATTGACAAAATGTGGGGGATCATGCGCCTCAACGCTTTCCCGGACAACATCGTCCTATAGAGACCGTCAGCCTGCAGAGCCCCGCCGCAGCACAAGCTGCGGCCAACAATTCATATACTATACTGATTCATCCTCGCACACCACTTCCGGGGCGCGGGCGGTTTTTGCTTGCACCCGGAGCCGGCCATCAGGCTACAGCGGGGAATCTGGCTTTCAGGATGTCGCGCACAGTGTCGCGGAATGCAGGGGGAATCAGGGCAAAAGAGAAGCCCGCCATAGGTGCGGCAACACCGGCGGGCTCTTTGTAAATAAATGATAAACACTTCTACTGAAAGAAGGACGGTTTCCCGACAAGCGACATTAAAACAGAATGCAGCGGTTAAGTCAAGCATTTATCCGAAAAAAATTGCCCCGCCCCGGTTTCCCGGAGTGGGGCGCTGACTCTTAACACAGACGGAACGCAACAAACAGAATCCAGATAAGGTACTCAGTCACCACAGGGGCAACTGCCATCATGCGTATCAGTATGGTGTTTATCATTGTTTTTACACCGCCTGATGATTTGCCGCACCAGGCGGCGCGGGCATTGTACAGCAAGGGCGGGCAACTGTCAAGGAATCTTTGCCCGTGGAGGGTGGATAAAAACGCACCCCGAGAGGCCGCATTCTTCATTGGCTCCGGGGTGCATTCTGCCAGACTCACTCAAGCCCGGCAATATCTCTTTGTCGCTCCGCCAGAGCGTCGCAATAAACTTCCAGATTGTACCATGGCCGGCCGGCACGAAGGCCGCGGTGACGCGATTTATACCCATTTATGCAGGGAACAGCGCATAAATGCCGGCCGGCCATCATGTCACGCCTGTAGCTCACGCTATCAGGCTACAGCGGGAAATCAGGCTTTCAGGCTGTCGCGCACAGTGTCGCGGAATGCAGGAGGAAGAGAAAGCGGGCGCGGTTAAATAGACCCACCGCGCCCGCATATTATGAAAATAAATATTGGATCCTTTTCGGGATGGCCGCATTATACGAGACGCAGCAACAAAGTCAAGCTTTTATTTTCGTCTCATCAGGGGTGACGCATTGGCAAAGTGTCATACCTCATAGAATCGCGTTAATTATTCTTATCGCGCTTGTTACATCCTATGCGCAACCATATTGAAGCACGGGAACGGAACTTTTTTCACCCGTTGTTTTCTTGTAGCGCATAAAAAATACTTTATCGCCCGTTGCCTGTTTTCTCTGTGCTCGCTTTTGCTTGCCCCCGGTAGTTGGTCAGATACTCGCGGACAGTCGGCATGTCTCCACCGCCTCCATTTATCATTTCAATGTTTCGCAAGGCGTCCAGTGCAGCGGAGTGGTTAATCTCGCCCTTTGCCCGTCTCTCCAGCAAGGCGGCTATTTGCGCCGCTTCTGCTCTCAGGTCTTTAGCCTTGCGCCCTTTTTGCTCCACGGGTACACCGGTAGAAAGCTCTCTAGGCTTCCCGTTCACACGAAAGACAGCATAGAAAATGCGCCCCCTTTTTCTTAAACTAGCCATAATTATTTTGATTTTAGTTCGTTACAGCTTGCCAGACTGTACAGCAAACTGTACAGCATTTTTGTTATTTTGGCTAAAATGCTGTACACCCTGTACAGCACCGCCCCAGCAAACTGTACAGCACCTTTATCATACCTCAGCGTACCACCTCAACAAAAAAGTAAGTCCGCTTAAGGGGTTACGACCTTAAACGGACTTTATCAGACTATCTTTTTTATAGTCTCGCCTGGATTCGAACCAAGACAAAGAGAATCAAAATCTCTTGTGCTACCCTTACACCACGAGACCACACCATTTGTGGTGCACGCCGAGCGTGCGGGGAGTTTGTACCACATTCCGGGAGGGGATGCAAGCCTAAAGTGTAAAAATGGTGCTATTTCGTGAGGCATAAGAGAGTATTTTGGATTTTTTTTTGCAAAAAGACGCAAAAAATACTTGCATTTTTGGAAATAGTTGCTATTTTTTAATTAAGCGCACCACGTGTGCAGACTCAGAACAATCGCGGGTGGAGAAACCGCCCGATTCCGGCACAAGAAACAGAAACCGCAATATCCGAATCATGAAAATCATGCACATATCCATCGCCGCCTTGGCAGGAGCCGCGCTCCTGCTAGCCTCCTGTGTAGCACCATACGATGGGTACGGAACTTTCTCGTACTCCACGAATGGCTACAACTCCTCCGTAGCCTGGACAAGTGCCAGCTACGATGCAAACGGGTTCCCGATTTATGGCTATTCCTACGGCCGCCCGGTGTACGGATACACGTCCACGGGAGCCGCCATATTCACCATAGCGGCACTCACGGCTCTGTGCTTTGTGCCGAACTGGGGACCAGCCCCTTGGTACAGAGGGCACTGGCACTACCCTCCCCACATCCACCGCTGCTCGGTACCGCCGCACTATGCGCACGGACACCGCCCGGCAGAGCGCCCGCACGGCGGCCTGCACGCCCCCATCCACAAAGAACCGCACAGAGTGCTGGGTAAGCCCGAGCACCACAGCACCCCTGCACACCGCCCATCGCATGCAGGGAATCGCCCCGGAGAGCGGCCAAATGTGGGTAACCGTCCAAACATCGGCAACAGACCCGACATTGGCAACAGACCGAATGTGGGCAACCGACCCAACATCGGCAACAGACCGAATGTGGGCAACCATCCGAACATCGGCAACAGACCGAATGTGGGCAACCATCCAAACATCGGCAACAGACCGAATTTAGGAAACCGACCGAACGTCGGAAACAGGCCAAATATAGGCAACCGCCCCACACAGAGTCCTCGTTTTAACCGTGTAAGCGGGGGCTCGCGACCGGGTGGCATATCTCACCGCACCCCCGGTGGCAGAGCCGGAGGCCACCATGGAGGGAGAAGAAAGTAGGAGATTAACAAAAGGCAAATCACCACAGCCGCGTTACTTCCGGAAGTGAAGTAACGCGGCCTTTTCACACGAATTTTCGGATAGCCTCTAGGAGAGGTTTTGAAATCTGACGTTATAAAGACTTGCCAGAACGGTGATTTTCTGCTAGGCTGTTGGCGTATGAAGAAAACACTTACCATGCTCAGTATGGGCGCCTGTGTGCTCTTGGCGCTCAACTCATGCAGAAGCACCCACATGGACGAGGGCGACTACGAGTCTGCCATGATAGCCAGCGACAGTATTGCCGATGGCGAGATGCCGCCGTGGCTCATTGATGATGAAGCGGATGGTTGGGACGGTGGCCAGATACCTGCCGGAGCCACCACACACGAACACTATCCCATCCCCGAGCCCCACGAAAGCCCGGAGGAAGTATACGGCCGCGGTGTGCGCCAAAACCAGCCCGGCATGGCACACCAGGGCGCCACCGTGCACGAAGAACCGGCAGATGTGCGTGTAGAAACACCTGTAACAGCCATAGCTGCTAATACCCCCGGAACTCCGCAGCACATCGGTATCCCCACCGCTCCGGAGCCCGTGGCTAAGCCCAAGCCAACCAAACCCAAGCAGACAGCTAAGCCCAAACAAACCACCCAGAAACCCAAAAAGCCGGCCAAGCGCTACACCGAGCCCACCATGCTCACCTACAAAGTACGCAAGGGTGATAACCTGAGCGACATTGCCAAGCGCAGCCGCACCACCGTAGCACAGATTAAGAAGGACTCCGGACTGAAGGGCGACACTATTTATCCCGGTCAGATTATCAAGGTGCGCTACATACCGAAGGGATATAAGCCAGACAAGAAAAAGGAAGCGGCTTCCAAGGTACGTACACATGTAGTGGCTAAGGGGCAAACTATCTCCGGAATCGCCAAACAGTATGGCGTGCCCTACACAGATATACTGAAAGCCAACGGCATGAGCCTGCGCGATGCCTCCCGCATACGCCCCGGCAAACGCCTGACCATACCGGCACCGGCTAAAAAGAATCGCCGCTGATAAAAAAGGGCAAATCACTTAACCTGCAACGCAGACAGCATGAAACTGAATTTTTCGCAACTGGCGGCCATGGGGCTGAGCCTAGGTGCTCTGTGCTCGTGTAGCAGTACCAAGCAGCGCATAGACTACAGCTGGTTCAGCGACACACTGACTGCTGCGCAGGAAGACAGTGTAAACGTAGAGGCAGGGGAAGGGCTGGCTGAGGCACTTCCCGCCGCCGAAGCATCGGAGTTCACCCCACCAACACCGACTCCTCCTGCCACAACGCCCGCTACAGCCGCGCACAAGCCCGGGTGGTTCAGCCAGCAGCAGTCCGCACAGGACGCAGTGCAGCCATCGGCACCTGCTCCCACCACTGCTCCGGCACAGCCTGACACAACACGGCATAAGTCTAAGTGGTTCAGCCAGCTCCAGCCGGCACCAGCCGCAGAAGACACAGCACCGCAGGGCACCTACATGGTACAGAAGGGAGATGTGCTCTCCGTCATCGCTCGCCGCCACCGCGTAAGCACTGCGGCGCTGGCTCGTGCCAACAACCTGAAGTCGGAGGCCAAGCGGTCTTA
>JAZNTO010000158.1:0-3081 GCA_045591805.1 Akkermansia sp.
GCAGCAGGTTGCGGTATTCTATGTACCAACCGCCCTCCGTGCGCCCGGCTACCAAGGCAAAGTAGGCATCGTCTTTATCCAGCTCGCGGTGCCAGCTTCGCACAGCTGCGGGTAGGGGCGGGGCGTTTTCCGGGCGGCGGCGGGAGTAGTCCTCCACAAATCCGGCGGAGTGTACATAGATATTCATACTCAAAGTTCCTCGTAGGTATAAGCCTCATCGGTATGCACGTGGGAGTGGAGCGCCTCCACCAACCCCTCCGCCGCTTGTATGGCTTGGTCTATATTGTTCCAGCCCAGAGCAGCACACCAAGCTACCAGGCGGTTGTTGCTTTTTTTGTGCTGCATGTTTCGCAGAGCCTGCAGCAAGCCGTGTTGCAGGGCAAGCGCCAGCGGTGTGGAGCAGTTCTGTGGTGCGTAGTCTCCCACCCGGATGAAACGCGCCCGCTCTATCTCCAATGCGCCGTGCTGCACACGCTCATAGGTCTCGAACTCCATGCCGCCAAGTGTTTGCACGTATGTGGCGTAGACGCGTATTTGGGCGGCTTTCAGCTTGCGTATGAGCACTGCATATGTGCTGCGCAGGCGAGACATCATGCCCGGTATATCTGCCCGGTAGCGCTCGCAGCGGGAGAGCACCAGCACCACCGTGTGCCCCCGCTCGCGCAGGCTATCCAGCGAGTTTTCGTACCAGCTTTTTATGGTATCTACCTTGTTGTTGCTGTGGCATATAGAGGCGTCTGCCATAAGTGCCGGGGTGTCGATGGTCAGGAAGCTTACGGCAGATGCCTCCAACACGCCGCGAACCTCTGCAGCTGTGTCATCGTCTATGCGTTCCGTCTGGTACCAGCCGCCCGGCATATCCACAAAGCGGAAAGGGAAGTGAAACTCCTTCCTCTTATTGCCAAATCTTCGGCCCAAGAAGCTGTGGTCTTCTACCGCATTACGCCCTACAAACTCAAAGATATTCAACTCATCGTCCGACTCGAGCCCTAGGTTCGGTTCTGCTGTTGCATAGGGAGCGGATTCCGTTATCATGCGCAGCATCTTCTCTTTGGCTACGGCCAGGCGAGCTTGCGTGCGCCGCCCGGTCTCTGTGCGAATGTCTATGTAGAAGTTATCCAGCTTCTTCTCTGTCTCCAGCTCGTGATACATCGAGGCCAGCAGTGAGCTTTTGCCTACGCCGCGTGGACCCACAAAGCAAAATTGTATCGGCGTGCATACGTACACGCTTTTATCTACGGTATGCGAGTTTTTTATTTTTTTGTAATCAAAATCCATGAGCGATATTCGGCTTGCGCGTCATTTTAACATCTGCTGTCCCGGATGACAAGCTCGATTTGTGCCCGTGAGCGGGAAAATGTACTTTTCGCTTGCTTTTGAATGCTTATCACTGTAGAATCATGCCGTCATGAGCGAACAGGCAGGGAAAAAACAGGGGGGGAATTCTTATAGTGGGGTTCTGAAGATACTGGTGGTGTGTGTTACATTGTTGGCCTTGGCTTGGATGGCGCAGCGGGCTCTGGTGGACAAGCCGAAAGAGTCCGCCAAGGAGGTGGTGGCTGCCATATTTGGCGGAAATGGGCGTATGACGGTAACTTCCACGGACATCAAGGGGCGCCCGGTGGTTATGTATTCTCTTTATGAAAAAGAGTTTACAACCCGCTATGTCTACGCTACCACTTGGTTAGCCTCCACCAAGCGGCTCGAGCTGGAGCAGCGCTACCGTGTGCGCTACGGCATAGATGCCACGCTGCCGGGGATGCAGGCGGATTGGGTGTCCCCCGGGGTGATTTCCGTGGATAATATAGTGCCGCAAGTTGTTTCCTGTGAGCGAGTTGGAAAAATTGTTTCAGCGGAGGACGATGGCTGGTTCAACAAACTGCAGCCGGAGGAGCGGGATGCGGCTCAGGCGTATATAGACAAGCAGGCCAGGCAGGATGCTCTGGCAGATGCCGCTGCTTTGGAGATGGTGCGCCGCCGCGTGCTGGACGTGCTCAATGCCGAGAGTCGCTACGAGTTTGTGGCTCCTCCCAAGAATTGATTCAGCGGCATTGCCATCCAATAGAGCAATGTTGCCCGGTGGTTAAATTTGTATCGCGAGCCTAACGTCTCACTCGGTGAAACTTCGCCCTGACGGGCTCAGTGAAATCTTGCCTGCTGCGCAGCCAAGGTGAAATCTTGTGCGCTGCGCGCACGTCGGTAAAATCTCGTTTTGCAGGGGCAAAACTCGGTGGGTGGGAGGAGAACAGTCCGCCGGCGAAGCGAGCAAAGCCGAAATTCCGCGCGCTTGCGCGCCGAACTCTACACATTCAACTTCCAACCTCCCTACCGTCCTCCCGCTGAGCGGATTATGCGCGCACATTCGGTGTGCCCTCCGCGTTCAGCCCAGTAGAGCGGAGTGAAGCCAGCCCTATTCGCCTTGTTGACGTCGATACCGGGAGAGGACAAAAGGAGGCGCACGCAATCTGTGTGGCCTTCCCATGCAGCCCAGTAGATCGGCGTCAGACCATACTCATCCACAATGTTGACATTTGCACCGGCGGTGATAAAAAGGCGCAAGTTTGCACTATCCCCGGCTTTAGCAGCTTCGAGGATTTTTCTATCGTATTGTGACGGTTCTATACCATCTTCTTCTCTCAGCTTGTTGATAGCTTCCTCACGCAAGAGCTGCTGAGTTTGAATGTGTTCGTAGGCCAGATAAGCTCCGGTGCTCAATGCACCGAGTAGCACAAGAATCAAGATAAGCAGTACCCCTTTGGGGAAGCGGCGAACTTGTGGAGCAGGTGGAATAGGGGGAAGGCTGGTAGGATGTGGTATATTTGGGGACTGCGGGAGGCCGACTCGACCGGTCTTCAGCTTAGGAGTACCGGGGCTCGGCTTGAGTTGGTTTTTATTCCGGGGGGCTTTTGAGGCTGTGGGGACTTTTTTCGGAAGCGTTATCGGAGTGGGTGAATCCAGCTCTGCCATCCACTCCGCAGCACTTTGCCAGCGGTTCCGGCCGCGCAGGGCTAGGGCTTTGTCGATGCCGGCCAGGAACGCCGGGCTGAAGCGCGCGTACAGCTCCGTGCGCGGGGCAAGCGG
>JAZNTO010000159.1:0-2495 GCA_045591805.1 Akkermansia sp.
GCTACGAATTAAACCCATTTTCAGATGGTCTATTGAAAGATATGGATATTTATATTTTTCAAGCAGTTTTTGAGCAAGTGCAGTTTTGCCCGTATGCGATGCTCCTGTAACTAAAATAATCATTATCTCACCTACAAATTCCCATTTATGGGCTAGATATTTTCCGAACACCATACTAGTCCTGCAGCCACATATCGAAACGCTCGCCATCCCACTGCACTGCTTTGATACAGGTCGTACCGGGTGGGCAGATGAGATCTGTGGTAGAGTTGTCCCGGTGGTTCAAGCCGCGCAGTGCAACGCGCAGTAGGTTTCCCTCCGCATCATAGGCCTCGTACGCCACAGCATTCAGCCACATATCGCCGGGTATAGTGACAATGCCCTTCCGGAAGACGGGGGTGTAGTCCAAAGCTGGTTCCACCGGCAGATGGTCGCGGTAGATATGCACATTATTGGCGTTGATGTAGTATATGACAGAGCTGTCCGGCTTGGGATACCGGCGCGCATGAGCTATAGCCTCGCGGCACATCTCCGGGGTAATAGTGACCATGTGGGAAGAATAATCCTCCACATAGCGATTCATAGGTGCCACGATACCAACCTTCACGAAAAAATCCGAGAGGTCCCAGCCTGTTACATCGCACGCGCGGGTGAAGAATTGCAAGCGCAGTTTGCCGTGCGGAGAATCCGGTGCATCCGTGCGAGCCAAGTGGTGTATATCCGCATAAAAATCCTTCTTATCGCGAGCTACAGCCATGTAAAGCTGGAGCTGCCAAAGAGGACTGACGGTTACGAAATGGTCTCCGGTACGAGCCCCGGGAACATTGCGCAGGCCATTATCCGGGCCGGACTGGAACTGCCAAAGCTGACGATTGACGATGGCATTGTTGATATAACAATCCATGCGGCCGCCGCGCATAGGCCTACGAGAGCCGATAACCGGCGTCACCTCGTGCTCCAGCCGGCAGTTTTCGGGGTTGATACTATAGCAGCACCAAGCAGAGAAGATATTGTTCGTCACTTCTTGGGAGCCGGCCCACATCATGCCCGGGCGGCACTGGTTGATATGCCCAAACTCGTGCGCAATCGCCCACACAGAGCGGCGCAGGGCATCCGGATTGGCCACCTCGTGCATGGCAGAGTACACATAGGCGCTCCCGATACCGTCCGCGTGCATAAAGCCGCCCCACTGTACGCGCCCGTGAATATGGTTTCCGGGGTGTACACCATACTTGTCCCAGCCAAGAAGCTCCTGCTCCATGCGGACAACCGAGTCGTAGATATCCAGTAGCTCGGGCCCACGCTCCGGGCAGTGCTCGCGCAAGCCATCCACATTGTAGGCCAGTTGCACGCGTTCTCCTACTATATCCAGGATATTACATTTTGCGTTGGCCAGAAGACGTTTCCAAGTTTCGGCATCATCGTGCTGTGTAAATATACCATTCACCTGCCCGCCCTCGATACGCACCTGCAGAGGCGGAGCTTCGGCCGGGTTCTCAGCCCGATAATCCAGATATGCCAGCCCTTGTGCAGGAGCAGAGAACGAGTTTTCCCCGCTCATGAGCGGCAGCTCAGCGTGGTCGCCGAACTCGCCGAAGTCGTGGATGATAAGCGACAGGCCTCTTGGCATAGCCCCCTGCACGGTAACACGCACCTGTTCCCCGCGGCGAAAATAGATGCCGGTGGGATTCTCGAAGTGAGAATAATTGTTAGTTCGGAGAGACTCACGCACTTTCTCGATAGGAAGGTAGGCGCGAATCACGCGGTTACGGTATGCGGCTTCGGCATCTGCCGAGCTGTTCAACGTGCTCAGGTCTGTGCCCGGCGGCACGGCTGCCTGCAAGGGAAACGGGTACAGGCAAACAAGTATAAGTGCCAGATACGAAAGAATTTTCATGCGATTTCTATGGTATATTATTCGTTAAAAACATGCGGCATCTTGCCGGCAGCATAGTCGCGGGCAGATTTTCCGGAGCCGTCTTTTGCATCCGGATCCGCCCCAGCCTTGTAAAGAGCACGAGCAATCTCCACGTGCCCGGTTTTCACGGCTTCTGCAAGCGGTGGGCACTTCTCGAAGCAGGCTCCGCGCAAATCCGTACCGGCATCGATAAATGCCTGTACCACAGCAGTATTGCCACCGGCTACAGCCATAAGGAGCGGCAGTCCGTTGCGTCCGCCGTCCGGGTTATAGTTCTGTGCCTTGTAGGCAGGCAGAAGTGCCTGCACAGTGGCGACATTGCGCATCCAGACAGCATCGTGCAACGGCGTAGCCTCATTGCTACCCTGTACCAGTGGGTCTGCCCCTGCCGCCAGCAAGCGGCGCACTATCTCTGCCGTACCTGTGGCGGCAGCCACATGCAGCACACTCTTAGTTTGGGCATTCACATAATTGGGGTCTGCGCCGTTCTCCAGCAAAATACGCAGCATCCAAACGCGACCTGTACCGGCGGCTTGCATAAGCACGGATTGCTGGTGGTCGTGTGTCAGCGCGTTGG
>JAZNTO010000160.1:0-9107 GCA_045591805.1 Akkermansia sp.
CATCGCGATACCCAAAGCTTTTGCCTCTGCACTGCGGGAAACGACGCAACCATCGTTGTTCGACAGCACAACGAGCGGGCGATGCCGATAATCCGGACGAAACACCTGCTCGCAGCTGGCAAAGAAGTTGTTGCAGTCGAACAATAAATACATGGAGATGGCCTGGGATTACAAGCCGAGTTTTGCCATAAGAATCTCAGTGACAAGCTTGGGATTGGGTTTGGGGTTGCTGTTTTTCATCACCTGCCCGGTCAGAGCGTTGATAAGTTTCATATTCCCGCCCTTTACCAGAGCCACTTTGTCCGGATTGTCAGCGATCACCTTCTCCACCAGAGCTTCCAGCGCACCGCTATCCGCCTTCTTGTACCCCAGAGCGGCGGCGGCGGCGGCAGGTGTCTGTTCCGGCTTGTTCCAGAGCACTTCCAGCACCTCGCGAGCCTGGCTTACAGAGCAGATACCCTCCTCCACCACATCCACGAGACCGGCCAGCGAGGCGGGCGGCACGGGGCACCCCTCAATCTCGCATTCTTTCTCGGCCAGCACGGTGGGGTAGATGTTGATGAGCCAGTTTGCGACCTTGCGCGGAGCTTTTGTGGCAGCAGCTGCAGCCTCGAAATAAGCGCAGAGCTGAGCATCTGCCACCAGCGTGTTGGCATCTGCCACAGGCAAGCCGAATTGCTGCATGAGGCGCTGCTGGCGTGCATCCGGTAGCTCCGGCAGTACCTGCTGCATTTTCTCCACATACTCTGCAGTGTGCACAGGTATGAGATCCGGGCAGGTGTGGTAGCGGTAATCGTGCGCGTTCTCCTTGGTGCGCATCACAATACTCTCCCCCAAGTCATCATCCCAGCGGCGGGTGGACTGCACCTGCGCGATTCCGCGATCCAGTTCATCCGCCTGGCGGTGTATCTCGTAAACAAGTGCCCGTCGAGCGGCAGACATGGAGTTGATATTCTTCATCTCTATCTTGGCTCCGAGCTCTTTCTGCCCCTTAGGACGCAGGGAAACGTTCACATCGCAGCGCATTTGTCCTTTCTCCATGTCGGCATCCGAAATCCCCCCACAGATGAGAATTTGCTGCAAACTCTTGAGGTAGGCATAAGTCTCCTCCGGGCTGGTGAGGTCGGGGGCGGATACTATCTCCATGAGCGGTGTGCCGCCACGGTTGTAGTCCACCAGAGAGTAGGAACCGTAGTGGGTGAGCTTGGCGGCATCTTCCTCCAAGTGAATATGATCCAGCTTCACGGTGCGTACCACAGCCCCTTCTGCCTGCACCTTAGAATCCGCCGGGAAAGCCCAGGAATAGAGCGGCACCTCGCCGCCGATACAGAGCGGCAAATCCAGCTGGCTGGTCTGGTAGTTCTTGGGCATGTCGGCATAGAAATAATTTTTGCGGTCCCACTTTGAGACGGGAGGCATGCTGCAGCCAAGCATAAGGCCGGTGAGCACGGTGCGCTCTATGGCGAACTTATTCAGCACGGGCAGCGCACCGGGCATGCCCAAACAGGTGGGGCACACGTTCGTGTTCGGCTCGTAGCCAAAGCCGGCCTTGCAGGAGCAGAACATCTTTGTTGCAGTCTTTATCTGGCAGTGAACTTCCAGACCGATTGTCACCAGGTAATCAGATACAGGCATGGTGTGCAGAGGCGTTTATGGTGTGTATATTTTGTTAGTTTGAAGTTGTTGCGTTCTCGTGCAGAGCATCGTCCAAATCCATGCGGAAAGAGGCATCGAACACGTCATCGAACCACAGACTGTGCGTGTCGCCCAAGCCGGCATAGACAGAATCCAAAGCATCGGAAAAACGGTCGAACGGTGCATCATCGTAGCCCGGTAGCCCCGCTATGCGGACAATCTCGCTACGAATCCCCCAGAGCAAGGGCGCTATGGGCTTGTATGCCTCGTCTGCACTGCGGGCGGAGGCTTTAGAAAAATCTCGGTCTACCAGTTCTGCCTCCGGCTGCAGACCATCCAGACACTCGGCCAGACTAAGCAGGCGCGCCACCGCACTGTCGGCACTGCGTGCATCCGTGACACTCCGGAGCAACTCCAGCAGCGCACGATCCGGCACCTCCAGACTTTTGAGGCGCACCACCTCCCGGCGAGCCTCGCGCTCTGTAAGCGGGGGCTTGGGCAGATCTAAATCCTCCACCAATTCGCTGTCGAATAAGCCGGCTTCTACGGCCTGATGAAACGCGCGTATAAGCGGCTCGGAGTCATAACAATCTGCCCGACACAGGCTGCGAAACTCCTCGTTGAGCGAGTCCAAAGCCTCGGCAATGTGGTAGTGCAGCATCTCCAGAGCCTCCAAATCCTGCCCCAGTCCCTCGGCATCGAATATCGATTCGCCTACACGCTGAGCCTCATGCACCAACTCCAGGAAGCGCGGTGCGGCCGCATCTGCCGCCTTATTATCCGCCACGCCGGAGAGCAAGAACCACATGTCGTTGGTGACGCGAAGCAGCTCGCGGCCGGGACTCGTGGCCTGTGTGCCCTGCGGCTCTGCCGCCGCCTCCGGCTCAGTTTCGGGCACAGCAGCAGCCGCAACAGGGACATTCAGTCCCAGCAGAAGAGCGGTTCCGGCTGTGCACAGAGGGTGCTTCATTGTCGCGCTTATTGTACCTTTTTCGCTCGCGCTTTTCAAGCCGCTAATATGCCACCGCCGAAAAAAAGTTATTCAAAAACACTAATACCGACATGATTTTAGCTTGTCAGTGTGGAAAGAATGGGCTAAAATCGCCGCACTGTCATTAACATTCAGCTATGGATTTCAGAACATATCTCCGGCATCACCCGGATAAAAATGGTTTCTACGGACGCTTTGGCGGCGCCTATCTGCCGGCCGAACTGGAGCCCGCTTTCAGGGAAATTACCGAAGCGTACAACAGCATCTGCCACTCCGCTCAATTCATCAACGAGTTGCGCCGCATCCGTAAGCAGTTCCAGGGGCGCCCCACCCCTGTGTACCACTGCGAGCGACTCTCCCGGCTCAACGGCGGTGCACAGATTTACCTGAAGCGCGAGGATCTCAACCACACCGGCGCGCACAAGCTCAACCACTGCATGGGCGAGGGGCTTCTTGCCAAGTTCATGGGCAAAAAGAAAATTATTGCCGAAACCGGAGCCGGGCAGCACGGTGTGGCTCTCGCCACGGCAGCGGCCTATTTCGGGCTGGAATGCGAGATTCACATGGGAGAGGTGGACATAGCCAAGCAGGCTCCCAATGTCACCCGCATGAAGATGCTCGGCGCCAATGTCGTCTGCGTCAAGCACGGTCTCAGGACGCTCAAGGAGGCCGTGGACAGTGCCTTCGAAGCTTACCAGCGCGACTACAAGACCGCCATCTACTGCATTGGCTCCGTTCTGGGGCCGCACCCCTTCCCCATGATGGTGCGCGACTTCCAGATGGTGGTGGGAGCCGAAGCCCGCGAGCAGTTCCTGGAGATGACCGGCATTCTGCCCGATGTCGTCTGCGCCTGTGTAGGCGGCGGCTCCAACGCCATGGGCATGTTCCCGGCTTTCCTGGATGACCCGGTGGACATCTACGGCGTTGAGCCCATGGGCAAGAGCGATAAGCTCGGCGACCACGCCGCTTCCATGAAATACGGCGAGGAGGGTATTATGCACGGCTTCAACAGCATTATGCTGAAGGATGGTGCCGGCGAGCCCGCCCCGGTGTACTCCATCGCCAGCGGGCTGGATTACCCCTCCGTGGGGCCCGAGCACTCTTACCTGCGCGAGATTGGCCGCGTGCAATACGACAGCGTGAGCGATGAGGAAGCAGTGGACGCCTTCTTCAAACTCAGCCGCTACGAGGGCATCATCCCCGCCCTCGAGAGCTCCCACGCCGTGGCCTTTGCCATGCGCAAAGCCCGCGAAATGGGTACAGGAGCCATCCTTGCCAACTGCTCCGGCCGTGGAGATAAGGATGTGGACTACATAGCAGAGCACTACGGCTACGGCGATCAGTACAAGTTCTGATACAGAGCCACAGAAAGTTCGAAACAGCCTCCGCTCGACATACCGGGCGGAGGCTGTTTCCACATTAAGGGGAAACAGTTATTCAACAAAGTACGGGCTCGAGGATTCTCACTCACACTATGATTTTTCGCGCGCTGTTTTACTATTTATTCCAACGGGTTCCCGGACGACCGGTCGACACACGCCCTACAGCAAATGTGGATATGAGCCAATACTTGGGCCGGTGGTATGAGCTGGCTCGCTACAACACGCCTTTTGAGGATGGGCTGGAAGAGGTTTATACGGAATACAAAGCTCGGCCGGACGGCAGCATAAGCGTGCACAACTTCGGCATGGATCACCACCACCACCGAAAAGAAGCACACGCCATCGCTTACCCCGCTGCAGAGGGACAGCTCAGAGTTGCCTTCGTTCCCTTGCTTCGCTTCCTTTCCACACACTACAATATCCTCGCGGTGGATGAATTCTACCGCAACGCGCTCGTATCGAACGCCGGCGGCTCATGTCTCTGGTTTCTGAGCCGTAGCCCGCAACCGGAGCCGGAGTCCTTCCGAGCCTTGCAGCAAGAGGCACTGAGGCGGGGATTCGACCTCAGTGCCCTGCACTATACAAAACATCGTTTCAGATAAGCAGCCGGACTCAATCCGCAGCCTCCGCGAAACTCACTTCCACCTTCTTGCGCTTCCACGCTTTGATGAATTCTTTTTGCAAAGATTTCGCATTCTTGAACGGCTTGATGAGGTGTGCCTTTGCCTCCTCTTGGGATTCTCCGTCCAGCATGGCCTGCATATAAGCCTTAATAGCATCCACGCCTTTCTTGCCGGACATGTGTACGTAGAATGTGATAATCATCGTGGCAAGCGTGTAGGTATCCTTGCCGCCACCCATGTAGGAGTACATCTGCTCCTGGCTCATTGTCAGGAAATCCTCCAACGCAAAGTCAAATGAAAGAGCTCCGTGCGAAGCCTGCGTGGCGGCTTTGTTGAGAATTACCCCGAAACAGCGGGTAAAGTCCAAATCCTCACCGACATAGGGCACATAGCCCACGTATTCCGCCCAGCCTTCGTTGCACCAGATGGGGAGATTGTTGTATACGAAGTTCTGGTGGGTCAGCTCGTGCACAAGTGTATGAGTCTCGATATCGTTGCTCACAACCTGCCCGTTTGTCCCCAAGCCCAGCGAGGGGAACGGCACCATCACTTTATCCGTGGCGAGCGTTTGAGCATTGATGACAGTTGGTTTCCCGGGGATTCGTCTGGCCGCAAAAGTAAACACGCCGGAGGATGAAGCCGGGCCACCATTCTGGATATACTGCTGCTTAGTGGGCCAGAGCTCCACCCTGTACTTCTTGCCGGTTCTGTCCTCCTCTGTTCGCGGTACGGGCAGCACCTCGCCCACGGCCTTGTTTGCCTCGTAGGCGCATTCGAACAAGCGCCCCACGGTATCGCAGGCATTGGGATCCAGCGCCACCGGAGTAAAGAAGATGTAGTTGTTCGTCTCGTACACGAAGAAATTTCCCTGCTTGGGGGACTCTTTCAGCGTGGTATCATCCGGCACCGGTACGCGGGTAGGCCAACCGCCGGGAGACTTGGCATGCACTTTCTTAATACCCTGCTCTCGCAAAGCCTTCTTTTTCTGCTGGGCGGCCTTGCCTACATTGCGCTTCTTGCTCTTTTTGGGCTTGGCTTCGCGCTGCTCCAGCACAGTGGAAAACACCTCCTGCTGCGCGGGTTCAGCCGCTTCCTGAGCAGCCCCCAAACCGCTGAACGCGACAAAAAACGTAAGTAAAGATGCGATGATTTTCATAGCTTCAGGTTTCTATGCCACACAATCTGCCATATATCGGGTGACAAGGCAAGCAAAAAAACAGGGTACAAGTACATTTTCTGTTGGCAAAGGTGAAAGAAATGTGATAGAATGGTGCCACATGAGAAACGCAGACTGCAAACGCACCACCGGCGAGACGGATATAGAGCTCCGCCTGAATCTGGACGGAACCGGCACAGCAGACGTGCACACCGGGCACGCTTTTTTCGACCACATGCTTCACCTGCTGGCTCGCCACAGTCTCATCGACTTGGAGCTCACAGCCCGCGGCGACTTGGAGGTAGACGCCCATCACACGATTGAGGACACGGGTATCGTGCTCGGCGACACCATACTGCGAGCGCTGGGAGACAAACGCGGCATCCGCCGCTACGGCTGCGCCTATGTGCCCATGGATGAAACGCTGTGCCGCTGTGTTATCGACCTCTCCAACCGCCCGTATCTGGAGTTCCGCGCCCCGCAAGGTGCGGCAGATGCCCCCAACATGCCGCTTTCCCTCACAGTGGAGTTCCTGCGAGCCGTGGTCAACAACCTGCGTTGCAACCTGCATGTCGAGGTATTCTACGGTATGGACGGCCACCACATCGCCGAGGCTGTGTTCAAGAGCCTTGCGCATGCTCTCCGGCAGGCTGTCGAGACAGACCCGCGCGCAGCGGGTAGCATCCCCTCCACAAAAGGTACTATCTGAGCCATGAATATCCGCCTGGGCATCATAGACTACGGAGCCGGCAACCTCTCCAGCGTCTGCAATTCCTTCCGCGCCACGGGGACACAAGGCAGCCTCGTGCGTAGCGCAGAAGATTTGTGCGGCCTCACTCACTTGGTGCTGCCCGGCGTGGGTGCCTTTGGGGACTGCTCCGCCGCCCTGCACAGGCAAGGCTTGGTGGAAGCCATACGCAGCTGGGTGGCAGCAGATAAGCCCTTCTTGGGTATCTGCATTGGCTACCAAATCCTTTTCGACAGCAGCGAGGAAAGCCCCGGAGCCCCCGGTCTGGGCATCCTGCGCGGGCATGTGCGCCGCTTCCCGGACACCGGCCTCAAGGTGCCGCACATGGGCTGGAACAGTGTGCACCCCACACAGCCGGATTCCCCCATCTGGGCAGGCATGGGCACTGCCCCCTACTTCTACTATGTGCACTCCTATTTCCCGGAGCCGGAAGACGCCTCGCTCATAGCGGCCACCAGCACCTACGGCTGTACCTACGCCGCAGCCGTATGCCGGGGGAATCTTGTAGCCACACAATTCCACCCGGAGAAAAGCCAGCTTCTCGGCCTGCAACTCTTAAAAAACTTCACCACTCTCTCCTGACCGTGAAAACCATAGATCGTTACATCCTGCGCCAACTCGTAACCGTGACCTTCCTGGGGGTTATGTCGCTCACGCTTCTCATGCTGCTTGGGCAGCTTTTCAAAGAGTTGCACGCACTCCTGGTGGAAAGCGGCGCCCCGCCAAGCATTGTGATAGATTTCATCCTTCAGGTTATCCCCTTCTCGCTCACTTTCTCTGTTCCGTGGGGATTCCTGACGGCTGTTCTGCTGGTCTATGGTCGTTTAGCCGCGGATAATGAGCTTACTTCCATGCGCATGGCAGGGCTCAGCCTCTGGCGCCTCAGCATGCCCGCCATCGGCATGGGGCTGGTGCTTTCCGGCCTTTGCTACTTCATCAACATCGAGGTCGCCCCCAAAGGCAAGCGCGCCATGGGTGAGCTGGTGCTGAATGCGGCCATGGAAAACCCGCGCCACCTGCTGACTGCCGGCGGCGGGGATACCAAGCTCAACGATGTGCAACTCTATGTGGACAACAGGAGCGGAGACCTCCTGAAAGGTGTACACATCTACCCCCTTTCCGACGAAGGAGCCGGGCAAACCGGCATGCGCGGCATGGCTGCTATGCACGCACGCTCCGCAGAGGTTGGAGAGTTCAACCCGAAAACCCGCATGCTCTCCCTCGTGCTGTACCACGCCACCATCGAACACGTGCAGGGCAGCTCCGCCAATCTCCCCCTTATCGATGAGTTGCCCCTCCAGATTCACATCCCCCTCAAAACTCGGAGACGCCTGAAGTCCAACCGCTTCACCAATGCTGAAATCTCCGATACGCTCAATTACTGGGAAATTATTCAAACGACAAACGACCCATCTATTTCTCGCTACGCAAAAGCCGCCAATACGCAGCCTCCCCCTTTCCCCTGCGCTCCGCAGCTGTGGACGGCTGCTCAGAAAGACGCAAACTACTACCGCACTGCCATGAACAAAAAGACAGAACGCGAATACCGCACGGAGGGTATCCAGCGTGCCTCCTTTGCCTGCGCCTGCTTCGTCTTCTCGCTTATCGGTGTGCCTCTTGCCATCACTGCCCGCCGCAAAGATACCTCTACAGGCTTCGCCATAGGTATCTTGGTTGCTGCCGTATATTTCGTCGCTCTCGTTTTCTGCGAGCTTTCACGCAAATCCGGCGGCATCACTCCTTACATCGTCCTGTGGCTCCCCAATGTGCTCTGCGCCGCTTTTGCCATCTGGCAACACGCCAAAGCGAAGTATCGTGGGTAATCTACAAAGTCGAGTGATTGACGATTGACAATTTACGATTGACGAATGACGTATCCGAGCGTTAGCGAGATTTCACTTTCTTTCTGTTCGTTCGCCTAGCGGCTCGCTCGGTTAAATTTCGCCCTAGCGGGCTCAGTGAAATCTTGCCTGCTGCGCAGCCAAGGTGATATCTTGTGCGCTGCGCGCACGGCGGTTAAATCTCGTTTTGCGGGGCAAAACTCGGTGGGTGGGTGGAGAACAGTCCGCCGCGCGAAGCGCGCAAAGCCGAAATTCCGCGCGCTTGCGCGCCGAACTGTACACTTCCAAAATCCAAAATTCAACATCCAACTTCCCTACCGCCCTCCCGCTGCGCGGATTAAGCGCGCACATTCGGTTTTTGCTTCACTTTCAGCAGCCCGGAGCGGCGTCCTGCCATTCTTATCCGCCTTGTTGACGTCGATACCGGGAGCTGTCAGCAGGAGCTTCACGCACTCCGCGTGGCCAGCCCTTGCAGCATAGAAGAGCGGCGTATCGCCATCCTTATCCGCCTTGTTGACATCGATACCGGGAGCAGCCAGCAGGAGACGTACGAACTCCGTGTTGCCCATCCTTGCAGCCGAGTTGAGCAGCGTTTCGCCATCCTTCTTCGCCTTGTTGCCCTCGATACCGGGAGCTGTCAGCACGAGCTTCACGCACTCCGCGTGGCCATTCATTGCAGCCCAGTAGAGCGGCGTGGCGCCATACTCATCCTCCGCCATGTTGACGTCGAT
>JAZNTO010000161.1:0-20447 GCA_045591805.1 Akkermansia sp.
GCTTGCGGTTATTGGCATTGCCGCCGTTCATCGGATCGTTAGTCACTCGACCATAGATATAGTAAGTGCCTGCGGGTAGAGTCAGCGTGCGAACAGGGCGCTTCCATGCGGCCGCCCCGCTATCGAAATCCCGCCACTCCGAGCCTTGCAAATCCATGTGGAAGCAAACGGAGCCTGTGAAGTTCAGAATGTCGGCTTCATGATTGCTGAGTTTGGGCGCACTATCGAATGCGGACTGAATGGAATCGTCTGCTAATTCCGTGTCAGAAATCAGCAAATCGCCATGGTCATCCACCGTCATGTAGACGGCCAGCTGAGTGGGGCGAGACAGCTCAAGCATATCGCCCTTGAGAACAAGCTGGTTGGTGACAGCCGCCTGATTCATCAGGTCAACACACACGCCGGAGTACACCGTATCCCAGTCGCTACCGGGCTTTTGTGGTTCGGTGAACGTGGTGCGAGTGAACCCAATGGGGCTAACTTCGCTTTGGATGAACGTAAAATCGGGAGACACGCCCTCAGAAGCGGGGGCACCGGCAGTTATATGAACATTATTCATAATGTTATGTTTTTTTGTTGTGTTTGTTTTTTGGTGGCGAGAAGATAAGCCCCGCCGGCTTTTGCTTCGCATGAAGCTGCGGCCGGTGCGAGCAGACTGCTCACAGTACGACCGACAGTGCAGGATTATAACCCAATTTCCCAAATCAAGCAACAAAAAAATAGCCGCGCCGTTCGTGGTCAATTTATTGACCCCGAACGGCGGAGCTAAAAAAATACCCACAATCAGACGCCGATTCGTAGGGGGTACGGTGTGACAAGCAATCTACAAAGCGGAGTCTGGCCGTGCCCATTTTCCCCGCCCGCCCCCTTCTGAGGTGTGGGTACAAGCGGAGGAATAATCGCGGGCTTGCGCGCCGAGTACTAAGCTTGTGATATCGACTTCCAACCTTTTAATATTCAATATTCCTCGACTTTATGAGAGAGCTATGCAAATCTACGCCTCATCAGAGCGGGCTATAGATAGTATCCGTGCGGCGGGTAATGGTGTGCTCCTGCATGCAGTGGAGAAGCTCCAGGCGCCCGTTTGCCAGTACGGAGGCACGGCAGAGACGCAGGCCGCAGGCTTCTGCTACGGAGGCCGCCGCATCATCCGCCGCCGGGTCACGCACGGTGATGCCATCCGCCGCCAGTGCAGGGAAGCGACGTTCGTAGTTGCGGCGCTCTTCTACCACCATGGGCACCCCCAGTTCCTGGAGGGTACGCGTCATCCATGGGCGGGTGGTAGCGGTGCTGAGCTGCACCCGGCAGCCGGCTCGCAGGGATGCCATAAGGGCTATAGCCAAGTCTGTATCGGAAGTTTCTTTTTCCGCTCGCAGGCAGAGTTGAACAGGCGTGTAGTAGAGTTCCGTGGGTTCGCCCGGTTGCGCGCAGATAAGGCGAGAGGTGCCAAATTCATTTTCCCACCAGTAGGAGATGGAATCTGCTGCGGTTGTGAGGCGCATGGTTTCCTCTTTGGAGGGTTTGGGGACGATAGTCTCCCAAGGGGAGAAAGGGATATTGCGTTGGCGTCCGCGGCGCTGGGGTCTGCCTGTTTCCTGCCAGTTAGCCAGAGCTGTGAGGTAGTTTGGCCCACCCGGCAACAGAGAGCTGCCGCAAAGTGCCGGACGGTGCGTACCGAAGGGGCGCAGGCCGGGGCGAGCAGCCGGGCAACAGTTGAGGCAGAGGTGTGCCACACTGCCCATGGCGCGTTGCCAAGTGGCGGTATCTGCGGCATCCGGCGAGTAGATGGCGGCGGCGCGACCTGCTGTAAGCTTGTGCTGCAGTGTGGCTGCCTGTGTGGTATTTTCTACTTCCAGCAGTGCCAGCACAGGCAGAGCCTCCAGCAGTGCGAGCTGCGGGCTGTCTGCAGTAAGGCCGGTTATAATGCCGGGCGACCAAGTGATAGAGCCTATCTCGGCCGCAGTGGGGCGCACCAGCCAGCATTCATCCGGGGTGGAGGTCAGGAACTCCTGCTGCTCGGGGGTGAGCAGTGTGCTCAGCGGCCCCAAGAGGGAGCTTTCTCTGTTGCCCGGACCGGCGGAAAGGCTGCGCACGGCATCTGCCAAGGCCGCAGTGAAGTGGCGGTTGCGGTAGAGCTCTGTATGTACCAGGATGATGTGGGGTGCGGTGGGACACTGGCCGGAACGCCGAAAGGCGGAGGCTGTGATATCTCGCACAGCTTGTTGCCAGTCTCCCCGGGAGGAGATGTAAACTGTGGTGGCGCCGCCGGGGCTGCTGCAGAGGGTGGCAGTGGGGCGTGTCGCTGCAAGGTGGTGAGCCGTATCTTTCCCCAGAGAGGTGATGATGCCGTCCACCTGCGGTGCTGTCATGAGCTTGCAGCCTATTTCATTGTCCAGGCAGGGGACAAATAGCAGATCCGGCTCGGCGATGCCGGCGTCTGCCAGTATTTCCGTGAGGCGGTGTCCCAGCAGAGTTGTGTAGGCGGCCGGCTTGTAGATGAGGCTGTTGCCCATAACCCAAGCTGCCGCTATGCCTGCCACTGCGTCTGCCAGAGGGTGGCTGCGGCCGGGCGCCACGACAACGACTCCCAGCGGAGTGGGGGTGGTGCCATCTCGCAAACCATCTGCCACGGAGCTCTGCTCGTAGTAGCGCACGGCGTCGATGGCGTTGCGAAGCTCCTCCTCCGCATCGGTACATGTGAACCCGGCATCTCGCACAAGAAGGGCTGCCAGCTCGGTGCGGCGTTTTTCCAGTCGGCGTGCGAGTCGCAGCAGGTGGTTCCTGCGCTCTTCCTCGGTGCAGGTGTTGCCGGCAGCTGCTGCCGCCGCACGTTGGGCAAAAGCCGGGGCAGAGGCGAAATCTGCGCTCACAAAGCGGTAGTCTTCCAATCCCGGGGTGGTGAGCGAGCGGTGTATGCAGACAAGGGGACTCTCCAAGTCTTTGCCGTCCAGCTTGGCCGGTATAGGAGCCTGCGGGCGTTCCAGCTCGGCGGTAGCCGCCGCATAGAATGCCTCCATTGCGGCACGGTCTGTGCTGTGCAGGTGGCCTCCGGTAAAGTCTGTAGCCGGAGAGACTGCGCCGTCCGAGGGGCTCTCCTCTCGCCCACTCAAGGCTGCCAGAAAGTTTTGCCGCATGCGCGACCACCCCATGTCCGTGCTTTCCACTGCATATCCATATGTCAGGTAGCCCTCCGGGCGGGAGAGCTCGTTGACCAGCCGCAGGAGGTAGGCCTCGAAGGGGCTTATCTCCGCTTCCTCTCCTGTGAGTCCGGCTGTGAGGGTGACCTGTGCTCCGGCTGCAACAAGCAGGCGTGCCAAGTGATTCCCTAAGCCGGCGTAGAAGGTGAAAGCGGGCAGATTTTCGCGGCCGCTGCGTCCCCAGGCAAGCAGTGCGTAGGCTATATCGAAGGGGTTGTGGGTACCGATGACGGGACACAGAGCCGTGGCTTTGGCAGATATGGCTTGGTGTACCAGCTGCTTGTAGCGGGCCTCGGTGGCGGCTTTGGTGGGTGCAGCGGCACTTTCTTTGCCGTAGCGGAAGGCACACTCGCGTTCCTCGTTCAGGTGCGAGCCTTTGACCAGCAGAACTCTAAGCGGGGAGGCTCCTTTGGCTGCGCGAGCAGTAGCCCATTCCGTGAGCTCGCGCAGAATAGCCGGGGCGGCATTCAGGTACGCGGGCAGTTCGGGTATGATGTTGGCGGCACGATATTCTTTGCTGCTCAGGACGCGTTTGCATGCTTCCACCACGATGGGGAGCAGCGCGGAGTTGCCCGCCTCTATGAAAATCGGGCAGCTGCGGCTGTTGCGGTGCAGGCGGTTCAGCAGAGTTTTGAGATTTTCTGCCAGCGCTTTGGCTCCGGCATTGGGGGCGCAGGGTGTCAGGGTGGGGCAAAGGCGCAGAGGTTGAACCACCAGACCGGCTTCCGGCAAACTGTCTGCTACGGCACAGAGATTCTCGATGTAGCGCTCAGCTCCTTCCCGGCCGAATACAGCGGGAGAAAGCGGCTGTAGTGCGGTGGCAATGCCGTCTTTGCTGAACTCTTGCAGCTTGCGCGCGGCTTTCTCCCGGTTTACGGGCAGGATGAGCTCGCCGAAAGTGGAGTGAAAGACGCGGCGCACTTCTGCCATGGCCGTGTTCTGCATGCTCCGCGCTGCCATGGAGGCTGCTTTGAGGCGGATTCGCCCCATGGAGTTAAAGAAGGTGGGAACACCCCCGAAATGCGCTATGAGGCTACGCAGATTGTCTGCTCGGCGGGGAGCAGGGGCGTGCAGCACATGGGCGCAGAAGCTGCGCAAAAACTCGCGGTTTTTCTCGTCTCCGACCAAGCGGCTAAGGGTGGAGAGCAAGTTGCGCTCCTCCGAGCGCAGGTGGCGTATGCCACTGCTGTGCACTTTCTCTGCCAAGTCGGCGGCGCGCTGTGCCAGGGTGCGGTCGTCCCATTTCTTGTTTTTTGCTTCCTGTACTGCTGCGCTTATATCTGACTCACCCATAACGTGCGGATATTCTATCCTGACCGGCTTCCGCTTGCAAGTTCAAAATATGGCTTTCGAGGCGGGGAGTGCGTCAGTTTTGAATAGCGCTCCAATCCACTTGTCTGTATATGATTTCTGCGGTGAGTCGTTTCAGTAGTGCTTCTGCCTGTTGTTTTGAGATGCCGACTTCCTCTCCCCAGTATGTGCCGAGCTGAATATAGGCCCATTTTTGCACCTTGCCTTTGAAGAGGCGGTCGCAGATGTCGCGCCAGGTACGTTGCAGGTGGGAGTTGTTGATGGAGTCATTGCCTACGAACAGGTAGTAGTGTATATGGCGGAGCTCCCGGCCGGGGCTGTCGCCAATCGGTGTTCGCGAGTCCAGCCTTCGCACAGCTATGCGGCGGTTATCCGGCAGAGTCATTTCCTCGTCTCTGCCTATGACTTCCAAGTGCCCTTGCGAGGGAAGACAACGCTCCGGACGGTGAATGGAGTTGTTGATATCGTTTCCGGAGAAGACGATGGAGACGCTCAGTGAGGGGGCTTCTTTTGCGTAGGTGAAGGGGTTGACATGGTGGTAGATACCTTTGCTGAACTTGGTATCCTTGGCGAGTAGTTGGCGTTCTTTCTCGCTCTCCTGAGTTTTGACCCCGTACCAGCCTTCCAGTTCCGTCTCCAGAGGTAAATCCGGGGAGACTGCCGCAGGCAATAATTCAGGGTGCGCGGGAATGACGAACAGCAGGCCCAGTACCAGAGCCAATACCACCGGGGGGATGATGCCGGAAAGTTGTTTTTTCATCATGTCTTTTGCTTATGAGGGGGTATCGGTGTTGTGGCGGCGTGTCACAATCTTGCGCTTTTTCAGGAGCAGAATCTCACCGGAGAGCAGGCTGTGTAGTATGGCCAGGCACAAGAGACTGGCCGGGAAAAAGAGGAGTAAGCCGGACCAGTCGTGCCAGGTTTTGCCGGCGAAATCTGCACTCACATACTCTGCACATACGAAAATGCTGGTGACTCTGAGAGCGTTTGTCAGGATGGAGATAGGAAAGGCGCTCAGAGCCAGCACAATCCGTTTCCAGCCGGACAATTTGTCGGCCAGGTATGCCCAGCAGAGAGAAAGAACAAGAAGCACCGAGAGGGAGCGCAGGCCGGAGCAACCCCCGGCTATGTCGAATGCATCCCATGTGCCGTCTGCGGAGATGACGTTGGTGCCTTCCAGAATTGTTTGAACGCCGAAGAGACCTGCCCCCCAGTGAGCTAACTGGGCGGAGAGGTGCTGCATACCGGTGGTGTATTGCTCCAAGAAAGGTACGGGTACGGTCAGCCAGAAATAAAAGAAGGGGAATATTGTTTTGCGGGTTGCATAGAATCCCCAGTAACACCAGCTAAGCCCGCCATAGAGCAAGGGAAATGCCAGCCAAGCCAAGCGGGGTTGTTGGGTACGGACTGATACAACGCAGAGGAATGCACCCAGCGCAGTGGAAATCAGCCCGGCCAGGGAAGGGGATGGTACGTGATTCCTGATTTTGCGTACGGAGTGCACAAATAGCCCTATGCTGATGAGGGCGACAGGGAATCCTATGGAATAACCTTTTTTAAAATTGAACCAGGAAGAAATGAGCCATCCGAAAGCCGTTTGGCGTTCCTGCTGGTAACCCGGGAAAAAAAACAGGAAAGCTATTGTCAGCGCCAGATATAGGCACGCAAATATCCAAGTTGTTGTCGGTAAGTTAATTAAGTTGCATTTCTCTTTTGCTGTCATGGCTACCTGTCAAAAAAAAACTGATATTTTGTGCTTTTAGTATTGCATTTTTTCAAAAAATGTCAAGAATAGTTGCGCGCACATCCCCATTGCATACATGAAAATCATCAGCGGAACAGCACATCCCCAGTTAGCCGGAGACATCGCCGCAGAGTTGGGTTTGCCCCTTTGCGACGCCACCGTCAACACCTTTCCCGATGGCGAGAGCTTCGTCCAGATTAACGAATCCATCCGCGGCGAGGACGTCTTTATCGTCCAGCCGACTTGCCCGCCGACCAACCACAACCTTATGGAGCTGCTGGTCATGGTCGATGCCGTGCGTCGTGCCAGTGCCAGCCGCATCACGGCCGTGATGCCTTTCTACGGCTATGCTCGCCAGGATCGTAAGGACAAGCCCAGAGTCCCCATTACCTCCAAGCTGGTGGCCAATCTTCTTACCGCTGCCGGCGTGAACCGCGTGCTGACCATGGATTTGCACGCTCCCCAGATTCAGGGTTTCTTCGAGATTCCTGTGGATCACCTCTACTCCCTGCCTGTGCTTATCAAGCACCTCAAGGAGAAGTACGTGAAGGATATCAACAACCTCGTTGTTGTTTCTCCGGATATCGGTGGTGTGAAGACAGCCAAGAGCTATGCCAACATTCTGGGCACGGAGCTCGCCATCGTGGCCAAGCAGCGTATCTCCGCTACGGAGGTGAACGCCCACGCCCTTATCGGCAATGTGACCGGCAAGGATGTCCTGCTGGTGGACGACATGACGGAGTCCGGCGGTACGCTCTGTGCCGCGGCCAAGATTCTGAAGGAGCACGGAGCCGCCCGTATTTTTGCCGGCGTGTCCCACGCTGTGCTCAACGACAAGGCGCGTACCCGTATTTCCGAGAGCCCGCTGGAGTGTCTGCTTACCTCCGACTCTGTGCCTATGGCCAGTGGCTGTGAGCATGTGGATACTGTGAGCATTGCTCCGCTTTTTGCTCAGGCTATCCTGAACATTCATAACAACGCATCGGTGACCCACTTGTTCGAAATCTGATTTTTCGCAGCGTAGAAAAGTGTTATCGCAGCGCCCTGTTTTCCCGTGCGGAATCAGGGCGTTTTCTGTGTGGTGAAATACTTTTTCCGTTGACATGACGTGGCGGATGCAGTATGATAGGCACATGGCCAGAGTATATTTCAAAGGGAAAGAAAATCTGACAACAGCCCCCTCTCTGTATCTGCCCAACCGGGTGAATGTGGCCGTGCTGCGTGAATTGGAGCGCGCGCTGGACGGCAGAGACAGTGTTGCCTACATGGTAGAGGAGGTGCTGGCACCTGAGCCGGAAGTGGTACGTTTCTTGAAACGTCGCAAGGTGCTTACGTTCAATTTTCGGAAGGCGCAGGTTAAGATACTGCGCGAGCAGTTGCTGGGGCTTATGCAGGAGGGGCGGGATGTTATCTTTGTTCCCGGAAAACCGAACAGTTGCATGGGCTGCATATCGGATGTTCCGATGCCGTTCATGATGCAGCTGGCCGCGCTGCACATTTCCCCGGTGCCGGTGTTTGTGGGGGGGTATCGCAATGATTTATGGCGTACCATCTGCACGGACAAAACGGCGGATGATACGGTGGTACGTGTGCTGCCTAAGCTGAGTCCCGGACCGCTCACGGGTGAGCGCGTGCTGGAGGCCTGGCTGGAGGCCTCGGCAGAGGAGTTCAACGAGCGCCCCATCCTGCAGAAGTCTGTAGCGCGCCTTCTGGTGGAGGGATTGCGCAAGAACAGCAAGTCCGAGCTTATAGATGGCATGGACGGCTCGCGACTCACATTCGGCAAGATGCTGGGTGTCGCCATGGCTCTGGCTAAGGAGCTCAAGAGCAAGTATAGCGACCGCCGCCTGGGTATTCTCCTGCCGCCCGGCAAGGGCGGGGTGATTGCAAATTACGCCTGTATTCTGGCCGGTATTGTGCCGGTGAATATCAACTACACCTCTTCCGAACCGGCTTTCCGTAGTATTGTGCGCCAGAGTGGCATCACTCACTTTATCTCCGCGCGTACTTTCATGAGCAAGCTGCCCCAGTTCCCCTGGCCCAAGGGGGAGGCTATTATTCACTTGGATAAGACGCTGAAAGGTATTGGTATGGCAAAGATAGCCGCTTGGGTAGCCTTTGCACGTTTGGCACCTATGTCGCTTATCAATTCCAAGTTCGAGTTGGACGCTCACAGCGGGGACGATGAGGCTGCCTTGCTCTTCACTTCCGGCTCCAGCGGCGAGCCCAAGGGGGTGGCACTGAGTCACCGTATGATGGTGGCGAATGTTACTCAGCTGCTCAGCAAGGTGTACCTGGAGCCGGGCAGCAAATTCCTGTGCAGTTTGCCGATTTTCCACAGCTTTGGCCTCACCATCAGCACCATGCTGCCGGCTCTCTATGGCTTCGGCATGGTGACCTATCCATCCCCGCTGGAGGCCAAGAAGCTCAACGAGCTTATCGAGGAGCACAAGATAGCTCTGGTCGTTTCCACACCTACCTTTGCCCGTAGCATGTTGCGCCGTGCCTCGGCGAATACTTACAAGAGCGTGCGTTACTTTGTGGTGGGGGCGGAGAAGCTCCAGAAAGTGGTGGCGGACGAGTTCTTCTCCAAGTGCGGTATCACGGTGCTGGAGGGCTACGGGTTGACGGAAACGGCACCCGTCTGCGCGGTGAATCTGGATGACGCCTGCTCCACCGAGCAGCAGCCTTACTTTGTACCCGGCCGCCGCTTTGGCTCTGTGGGACCGCTGCTGCCCGGGCTTGCTGTGCGACTTACCGACCCGGACGATGACAATGTGAGCCTCCCGCTCAGTGAGCAGGGTATGATTTGGTTCAAGGGCGCCAACGTGTTCAAGGGATATATCGGCCGGGAGGATTTGAATGCGGAGATTTTCCGCGATGGTTGGTTCAAGACCGGAGACTTGGGCAAGGTGGATCTCAATGGTTTCCTGACTCTGGGCGGTCGCCGCTCCCGCTTCTCCAAGGTGGCCGGCGAGATGGTACCGCACGAGGTGGTAGAGGACGCCATAGAGGGCTTTGTGGAGAAGCCGGAGGGCTTTGCCGGACGTGCCGTAGCGGTGATGGGAGTTCCGGATGCCCAGAAGGGTGAGGCTCTGGTGCTGCTCTCCTGTCTGCACACGGCGAACTTGCCGCAGGCTTTGGACGAGATACGCACCAAGCTGGTGGAAGCCGGTCTGCCGCGCTTGTGGTGTCCGCGCGAGATTATCCCGGTGGAGAGTATTCCTGTGCTGCCCACCGGCAAGATGGATTTGCGCGGCTGCCAGATGCTGGCTAACGAGGCCTTGGGGCTACAGTAACAGGCTGTTCGGCGTATGATGCCCCCCATGCTCAGGAAGGTGCTTGCAGCAGCCGCTGTCACGGTGCTGCCGGCGCGCTATACCCGTAGCTCCCCGCCGGAGACAGGGGCTAAACCTCCCGCAAATGCCACGCGCTGCGACTTGCCCGGTGTGCAAAATCTCTACCGGGTGAACGATAGCCTGTACCGCTCCGGGCAGCCTACGCCGCAGGGCTTTGCCAACCTGTGGAAGCTGGGTGTGCGCACTGTGTTTAACATGCGCGAGTATCACAAGGACACCCGCAAGGCGCGCCACACACCCTTGCAGCTGTTGCAGTACCCCATAGCCGCCGGAGATGTGGAAGCAAAGGATGTGGAGGCTAGTCTGCGCATGATTCTGAGCGCTCCTAAGCCCGTGCTGGTGCACTGCTGGCATGGCAGCGACCGCACGGGTATTGTGGTGGCCGCTTGGCGTATCCTTTTTGAGGGTTGGAGCGTGGAGGAAGCCGAGGCTGAGTTTCGGGACGCCCCATACGGGCACCACGACTTCTGGTATGGGAATTTAGTTCGTCTCCTGCGCGAGACAGATTGGAACGCCATGCACGAGCGATTAGTATGAAGGCCCCAATGCACCGCCATCTGTTACCGTTTCTCCTCTGTGCTGTTTTTGTGGCGGCACCTGCTTGTGTGCAAACTACGCCGCCGGTGGTGCCGGGGCTTAGGCTTGCCGAGCCGCTTGCTGCGGAGGGCGTGGAGAATCTGCACCGTGTCAGCCCCGTGCTCTACCGCTCGGCTCAACCTACGCCGCAAGGCTTCTCTTCTTTGCAGAACTTGGGCCTGCGCAGCGTTCTCAACTTGCGGGAATACCATAGCGATACTCGCAAAGCGGCTCATACGGATTTGAACCTTATGGCCTATCCTATGGCCGCAGGACAGGTTACGGCAGAAGATGTGGAGAAATGCCTCCGGCTTATAGCCGATGCGCCCAAGCCGGTGCTGGTGCATTGTTGGCATGGCAGCGATCGCACGGGTATTATTGTAGCTGCTTGGCGTATTGTGTATGGCAACTATAGCGTGGAGGAAGCCGAGGCTGAATTCCGTACAGAGTGCTACGGCCACCACGAATTCTGGTATCCCAACCTTACTAAGCTGCTGCGTACAACGGATTGGGCTGCCATGCGTGCTCGCCTTCTTGCCAAGTAGTTTGAATTGGGGAGAGTAATACCCTTTTCTGCATACAGACGGCTCACTTCCTGCTTTTTGGGCACTTTTTTCTTGCGTTGTGCCAGGTATATGCTAGTATGATGGCAGGAATTTTCGCGTTTCGTGAGTTTGGACGTGTTAATGTAAGAGAAAGCCAATTTTTTATGTGTATGAAAAAAGTTTTAGGGATGATGTTGGCCACCTGCGGGCTTGCAGCGGCGGATGCCGTACACACCTCGCGAGACGGGCGTGAGGTGGTGATAAAGTTCGATGAGCCGGTGGTTCCGCAAAGTGTGCTACAGAATGCGCACAATCAGAAGGCCGGAGCCACGGAACGCGGGCTGGATTTGTTCGACCTTTCCGGCTGCGAGGCTCAGTTTTTGCCGGAGGCGCAGTGGATGGATCAGGACCGTCTGCGGCTTGTCTACAGGAAAGGTTTTGACGGCAACACCGTGTTTCGCGTATCGTTCCGTCCGGGGGCGGATAAATACCTGAGCGGGGCTAAGATGCCGCAGTCCGTATTCGAGTTTAGCTACAAGGGGCAGGAGCCGGAGACTCTGGCGCTGAATTCCGGCCTGCCGCGGGCGGCAACCTGTGTGTATGTCCCGCAGCCGCTTACTAAAGCGCAGCTGGATTTCTCACACGCCACGCAGGTGCAGTATGTCTTCCGTGAGGTGGTGAACAATAATCTACACCGGCACGACAGCCGACGCTATGGCCGCTCTGTGCCCGGTGAGGCAAGCCCCGCTCTGGTGCGCCACCTGCCGGCAGGCCGTATGTTGCAGATTTTGTGCGGGCAAAAGGAGCTCTCTGCGGAGCAGCTCAGTAAGATGACTCTCGATACTGCTGTGCCGGGGCATGTGCTGGTGCAGGCTGCGGAGGAACTGCCGGGTGGCAATGATTGGGAGCTTGTGATGTCTCCGGATGTGGGCACAGACCTTATAGAGAGCACTTGTGCCGTGGAGAATGCGCAACCGCTGCGTATGGCAGTGGTCTGCACTCCGGCCGAGGAAGCCGACAAGGAGTCCCTGCTGCTGCGGGTGGAATTCAGCGCTCCGGTGATGAAGAGTGAACTGCCCACTATTTTTCGACGTCTGGAGTTGAAAGTAGGAGAGGCCGTGGCGCAGAATAGCGAGGACGGCCGCAGCAAGACCCTCTCTCTACCCGGGGGTAAATCCTTGGTCTTTACTATGCGGGAGCCCGAGCGGAAGCCGGTTTCTGCCATGTATCGCCCTGTGTTCAACAAACATGGCGAGCAGGAGGCCGAGAAACGCTACAGCTATAACCCGCCATATGCGGATGGCCTGGCTATGGAGGTGAGCGGTACGGCGGAGTTTCCTCTGTTGCTGGATGTTTGCCTGCCTGCCGGTACTAAAGCCATGCTGGGGGCGGAGAATGTGCAGCCGGAGCGAGTGCGCCTGAGCCTCACCCCGGCTTGGCCGGCTTTGGGGGGAGATGTTTCCATGGCAAATCCTACTCTGTTGCCCTTGCGCGGGGAGCACAAGCTGCGCCTGGCAGCCTGCAACTTGGTAGACTTGCAGGTGAGTGCGGCTCGTCTCTCGCCGGAGCAGTTTCTGGAGTATGCGGATTTACTGAGCAAGCAGAACTACGGTGCCGCTGCGGCATACACAGAGGCTGTGTACGACTTGGCTTTGTTGCGCATGAAGCACAGGATTCCCGGTATGGGGGTGGATAGGTACAATGTGAAGCGGGCAGAGCGTGCCGTGAATGTAAGCCGCCGCAATGTGCCGAATTTTGCTGCTCTGCGCGCCACCATGCAGGGGGTGAGTTTTTCCGCTGCCCAAAAGCTTGCGGTATCGGCTGCTCATTCTCCCGGGTTGAGCCGTGGCGAATGCGTGTTGGATTGGGATTCCTTGTTTGGCGGTAAAGCTCTGCCGGGCTTCTACATTTTATCGGTGCAGAGTACTCCCACAGCTGAGGTGCAGGAGCAGCTGCGCCGCGTGGGGGCGAACCCGGCGGATTTTGTTGCCGAGCAGTGGTACCCGGTGTTGCTGAGCGATCTCAACGTTGTGACCGGTGCCGGTGCTGTGGTCGTAACACGGCTGAGCGATGGTGCTCCCCTGCCGGAAGGGTGTCTTTTGCAGCGGGACGCAGAGCCGTTGCCCTTGCAGAACTCTTTTGCCGCGGTGCCCTCTGTTGCCGGCCAACGCAGCAATTCGCGCCGCTGGATTGTGCTGAGCAGCGGGGAGGACTACCGCCCCATCTCCTGGGGGGATAGTGCCGTGCACCTGGAAAGCGACTCCCGACTGGAGCTTGTGCGAGATCGCGGTACCTACCGCCCGGGCGAGACCGTGCACATGCGCGGTGTATTGCGCCGTGTGAGCCCGCTTGGAGCGGCATCGCTGCCGAGTGTGCGGACGGTGAACTTCAGTGTGAACCGCCCGAACGGAACTCGTCTGCTGGAAAAAACGCTTCCCGTGAATGCATATGGTGCCTTTGAGGTGGATTTTACTCTGCCTGAGGGGGAGGAAGATGTGACAGGTACTTACCGTGTGCTGGCGCACAGTGGGTATTATCGCGCCTATGCCTATGTCTCCTGCGAGGTGTTCCGGCGCGATTCATTTAAGCTGGACACCCGGCTGGAGATGCAGCCCATTCGTCCTGCCGAATATAGCGTGCAAGTGAAAGCTACGGATTTGAACGGCACCCCGCTGAGCGGTGCTACGCTCAAGCTGCATACGCGTGTGGAGCAGGTGCAGAAGCGTGAGGCTTCCGCAGAGCAGACACACTATCTCACTCTGGGCGCGGACGGCACGGCCACCTATACCGCCAAGCTGCCCGACCTGCAGCCGGAGGAGGTGAACAATTCTGTATCTATCTATGGTGAGGTGCGCAACGCCCGCGAAGAGGTGCTGCGCTTACCGGGCAAATGGCAGACTTTTCACCCGGCAGATTTTACCGCCGAGCTGAGCAACGGAGATATTTTGTTGCTCAACCGCGTGGTGGCACCCGGGGAGGCCGCGGGGGTATTGGGGCGTGCGCAGACTGTGCACTTGCGACTCTTCTCCCGCCTGCCGCGCGAGCATGAATGGCCGAACGGTATCATCGTGTCCGACTCCGTGCGTGTACCCCTCTGGGAGGGGGATGTTACGGTGCCGGCAGACTCGGTAAACGGCGTGCCCACCGGCATGCAGGAGCGCTGGCAGCGTTTCGCGGATAGCCTGAAAGCTGCCACAGAGCGCTTTGGCCCTCCTCCCATGGAGGTGGAGCTTACGGCCACAGATGCTGCCGGGCGCAAGATGGCGCAGAAGTTTACTGTCTATCGCCCCATGCCCCGCAGCTTGGAGCGCCGCCTGGCCACGGGAAGCGTGGAGGCCGGCTGTGTGAAGCTTTCCGCCGCCTTCAACCATGCGGGCGCAGCGCCTGTCGTGCTGCGTTCCGTGCAGGGGGTGCGGGCACTACCCGCTGTACAGCTGCAGGAAGGCATGAACGAGCTGAGCCTGCCGCTGGTCGCCGGGGAGGTGGGTAATGTGCAGGTAAGCGTGCTGCTGCCCACCCGCAACGGCGAGCTCTACACCGGGCTGGAGACTTCTTCCTTGCAGGTGAATGTGCCGAACACGGCCGCAGAGCTCAAGCCGGTTTTGCAGCTGCCGCAAGGCGCCGTGCGCCCCGGGGAAAAGGTGAGACTGGCCGGCACTGTGTTCGGCCCGGACGGCAAACCGGCTGCAGCGCAGGTAACTCTTTTTGCGGTGGATGCCGGTATGCTTTCCGTGGATGGGTATCGGGTGCCGAATCTTTTGGACGAGTTTACCCGCGTGTGGGTGGAGTCTTATAACCCCCGCGTGCAGATGCTGCCGCTTGTTGCGAACTTTGCGGAGCCTTCCGCTTCGCGCTTGATGCCCGGTATCTGGTCCGGACAGTGGGTGGATGCTCAGGGGCGTATTATCCCCGGGCGCGAGTTCCCACGCAGGCTCTATACCTACACGACAGAGACGCGTAAAAGGTCGATGGGGGGTGCGCGTGCTTATTACAAAAAAGCAAGGGCAGCCGCTCCCGGGTTCGGCGCAGAGGATGATATGGCCATGGTTGATTCTGCCTTGGTGGAGGAATGCGCAGAGCCCATGAGCATGGAATCCGCTCCGGCTCCTACGGCCAATGCCGCAGCTGCCCCGGCGGTAGCAGGAGGGGCGGTGGATACCGGTGCCGCCTCCCCGCGTCTGCGCACGAACTTTATCCCTGTTGCCGTGTGGTGCCCCTCGCTTTCTACGGATAGCACAGGCTGCTTTGCTACCGAGGTGACTCTGCCGGACACCCTTACTACCTACAAGGTGTTTGCGCTGGCTCTGGGGCAGGATGGTGCAACATTCGGCAACGCAGAAGGGGAGTTTACCGTGAATCAGCCCGTGATGCTCACACCCGGTACTCCGCTCTTTATGAGCACGGGCGATACGCTGCGCCTCCCCCTCACCATCACCAATGCTACGGATGCCGCCGGCACCTGGGTTGTGATGCTGGAGGGCTCTAACTCCCTGCAAAAAGTTACACTTAAGCCGAAGGCCACCGCTACGCTGTACTTCGACTATACTGCCGCCGCAGAGGGCGAGCGCACTCTGCGCTGGAAGGCCGTGTCCCCGGTAGGCGGAGATGCTGTGGAGGGTAGCTTCCCGGTGCGATTCCCCGCGCCCATCCTGAAAGAAGCGCACCACTTGGTGCTGCAAGAGGGCGGAGAGCCGCTGCAGGTGGCAACTCTGCTTGCGCCGGAGCTGGCCGGCGCAACAAGCGGAGAGCTGGAAATCCTGCTTTCTGCCAATCCGCTGTTGCACCTCTACGGATGCATGGAGTTGGTGCAGAACCGCGCCTATCCCTGCACGCAGTACAGTGCCACTTCCATGCTGGTGTGGATGCTTTACGATCGCCTGGCTCCGTTCAGCCCCATTATGGCGCAGACAGAGCCGGCCACCGCGCGCCGCTATGTGACTACCGGCATTGCAGATCTGCTCAAGTGTCAGCAGCAGGATGGCGGTATCTCCTTCTGGTGCGGGGCTAGGCAGAGCAGCCCATGGGCCTCGGCCTATACAGGGCTTATCTTCACACTGGCAAAGGAGCAGGGCTTCGATGTGCCCGCAGAGGCCATGCAGCGCCTCCGGGACTACCTGCGCGCTCAGCTTGCCCTCTCCCGAAAGCCTGAGCCGCAGGTCTCTTTCTCGCCCTTCGACCTCTATGCCATAGGCCGCACTATCGGCGACCGCAAGACCGCAGACGATGCTTTGGCTGTGGCTTTGCGAAGTGCAGAGCAGAACAGCGCGGAGGCTGCCATCTTTGCCCCGGTGCAGAGCTGCTGCTGGTGGCGCACGAGCTACGCCGTGGCCAGCCTGCGTTTCCTCGCGGAGATGAGTCGTGACAAGGCGGATATTCATGCAGATTTCCTGAAGTGGATGCGAGCCGTCGGCCACGACTACCGCCATGCGACACACTGGGATGGCGGCTGGATGCTCATTGCCCTGCATGAGTACCTGCGCCGTACTCCCGGCAGCAATGCGAGTGCCGACCTCACTCTGCAGAGCGGGCAGCGGCTTACCCTGGGGCAGGGCATGACCTCTATTCGCTCTTCCGGTACCCCCAAGCTTGCAGATATTCCCCTTACCCTCACCCCCACCGCAGGTACTGCCTATATCACCGTGAAAGCCCGTGCTCTGCCGCTCCAAACGGACTACCCGGGTGTCACGGAGAAGGGGCTGCAAATCACCCGTATCTACGAGAAACGCGGGGAGGACGGCGTCTGGCGCGAGGCCCGGGAGTTCAACGTGGGCGATGTGGTGCGCGTGACTCTCACCTGTGCCAAGACAGACCGCGAGCTGGAGTATTTTGTGCTGGAGGATTACCTGCCCGCCTGTATGGAAGCTATCAACCCCAATGTGCCCTCGCAGGCTGCCGGCTTGGAGTGGAGCCCTTGGAGCCACTGGTTCGACCACAAGGAGTATCTGGCCTACCGCGTGCGCGGCTTCTGCACCCGCTGGGGAGGGCGCGACCTGCTGAATATGAGCTACTACGCCCGCGTGAAGCGTGCCGGTACCTCCACCGCGCCGCCCGCCCAAGGGCAGCTCATGTACGAGCCGCAGACCTACGGCCTCTCGCCCAATGCGGTTATCATCTCGAAGTAAGGACACACATGACAGCGGTATTCTGAGCGCTCGCGGCGGCTTCTTCTGCCAACAAATAGAGTGCGTTTGTGAAATTTGGGTTGCAAATTGGCAGGAACTCTGCTAAACTCCCCGCGCGCAACGGCTCAGCCGCTGTGTTCGATACTCGTTCATCCACCGCCACACGTCATGAGTTTACCGTTTTTCAGCAAAATCCGCAACAAAAAAGCGCATCTGAAGCTGGTCCGACAGGAGCTGCAGAAGGTGCGGGATGAGATTGCGCGCCAGACGGAGGATTTCGAGCCCTATGTGCGGGACTACATGCGCCAGGTATGCAAGGGGCAGGGCAAGATGCTGCGGCCCGGGCTGGTTCTGCTCACGGCGGCGGCTACGGGCGGTATCCGCAAGGAGCACATTACCTTTGCCGCCTTGCTGGAGATGATTCATATGGCCTCGCTCATACACGACGATGTGCTGGACAAGGCGGACACCCGCCGCGACCAGCCCACGCCCAATGCCCTGTGGGGCAACGAGCTGGCTGTGCTGCTGGGCGATACGATGCTGGCTCAGGCTATTGTGATGGGGACGGAAATCGGCGGCAGCAAGTTCTGCCGCAAGATGGCCGTGGCCATGCGCGACCTCTGCCAAGGCGAGGTGGAGCAGTCCACGCGCCTCTGGGATATGGAGATGAGCCGGGCGGACTACTACGAGCTTATTCGCAAAAAGACGGCCACTCTCTTTGCCGTGGCCATGAGCGGGGCGGCATTCTTGCAGGAGTTGGATGAGGAGATGATAGAGCACCTCAACCGCATGGGTACCCTGCTGGGGATTTCTTACCAGATTTACGATGACTGCCTGGACCTGACGGGCACGGATGAGAGCGCCGGCAAGACCCTGGGCACGGATGCAGAGAAAGGCAAGCTTACCTTGCCGGTGTTTTTCCTGATGGAGAGCTCCAGCGAGGATGTGGCGGATTTTGTACGCGGTGCCGTGGAGCGGCACGAGGAGATAGACTACAGCGCCCTGCGGCACACGGAGGCATTTCGCGAGGCGATACGCCTCTCTGTGGAGGAAGGGCTTTCGCGCAACGAGGAGGCTCGCGAGGTGCTGTGGCTGCTGCCGGATACTCCCGCCCGCAAGGCTCTGGCAGAGATGACTTACCGCTTGGACGACATGCTGCGCGACTGCTGCAACTGAACTCTTTTCCCGGCAAATATGATAAGGCAGGACAAGATGGTACCCGCAGAGGGCGGACTGGCCGAGACTGTGTGGCAGGAGGTTTGCGCAGCCGCAGAGGAAGCCTCTGTGCGCGAGCCTAAGCTGCTGGGTATGTTGGATGATGTGGTGCTTAGCCGCACCTCGCTGGGCAACGCCGTGGCTGTGCGCCTGGCTCGCAAGCTTTCCCGGCGGGATATGAACCGCGATGAGCTGGAGCCGCTCATCCGCACGCTGCTGAAGGCAAATCCCACGGTGGTGGACTGCATGGCGGCGGATTTACGCGCGGTGGTGGAGCGAGATGCCGCTTGCCACAGCGTGCTGGAGCCACTGCTTTTCTTCAAGGGTTTTCACGCGCTGGCCACGTATCGTGTAGCGCATGTGCTGTGGCTGGAGGGGCGGCACCTGCTGGCGCTGCTTTTCCAGAGCGTCGGCAGCGAGGTGTTCGGGGTGGATATTCACCCCGCCGCGCAGATAGGCTGCGGCATTCTGCTGGACCACGGCACGGGCTTTGTGGTGGGCGAGACCGCCATCATCGAGAACAATGTCTCCATGCTCCACGAGGTGACCCTGGGCGGCACCGGTAAGGAGAAGGGCGGGGCGCGACACCCCATAGTACGCAGTGGGGTGCTTATCGGCGCCGGTGCTAAGGTGCTGGGCCGGGTGGAGATAGGCGAGTGTGCCAAGATTGCCGCTTCTTCTGTGGTGCTTGCAGATGTGGCTCCGCATACCACTGTGGCCGGTGTTCCGGCCGTGCAGGTGGCGGTGAATGCAGACCTCTGCGAACCCGCTCTCGGCATGAAACAGTGTATCGACGGCGAAGTATGATTGCAGAAATAGACATTCACCTCCCCCTGCGCAAAGCCCTGCGCGAGGACGCCCGCCGAAAGGCCGTGGCACAGCAGCTCGCTATATCCCCCCACCGCGTGCTTTCTATGCGCCTGCTCAAGGAGAGTATCGACGCCCGCCGACGCCCCATCTGCAAGCAGCTCCGCCTCCTGGTGGGGGTGGACGAACAGCTGCCGCCCGCTGAGCTGCCGCAGCGCTGCTACGCACCGGTGGCGGCCGGGGCAAAGCGCGTCGTCATCGTGGGCAGCGGCCCCGGCGGCCTCTTTGCTGCCCTGCGTTGCCTGGAGCTGGGCTTGCGCCCCATCGTGCTGGAGCGGGGGCAGGATGTCTTTGCCCGCAGTCTGGATCTGGCGCCCCTGCATGCAGGCGAGCCCGGCGTGGTGGACTCGAACTACTGCTTCGGCGAGGGCGGAGCCGGTACTTTTTCGGATGGCAAGCTATTTACCCGTGCCACCAAGCGCGGACCGGTCATGGAGGTATACGAGACCTTCGTGGCACATGGCGCCTCGCCGGATATTCTGACGGATGCCCAGCCCCACCTCGGCTCCGACAAGCTGCCGGATATCATACAGGCCATGCGCCGCAGTATCATTGCCGCCGGAGGCGAGGTGCACTTCCGCACACGTGTAGTGGGTCTGTTACGCTCGGCAGACGGGGGCAGACTTTGCGGCGTCCGCACGGCAGATGGCTGCGAGTGGCAGGCAGCAGCCGTCATCCTGGCCACCGGCCACAGCGCGAGGGATGTCTACCGCATGCTGCATGCAGAGGGGCTTACTCTGGAGCAGAAGACCTTTGCCGTGGGGGTACGTATTGAGCACCCGCAGAGCCTCATCGACACGGCGCAGTACCACCTGCGCCCCGGGCAGCCCCGCCCGGAGGGCTTGCCGGCGGCTCGCTATACCCTGGCTACGAATATAGACGACCGCGGCGTCCACTCCTTCTGCATGTGCCCCGGAGGCCACATAGTACCCGCCGCTACGGAGGATGACGAGGTGGTGGTGAACGGCATGTCCCTCTCCGCACGAGATTCCTACTGGGCAAACTCCGGATTTGTGGTCACAGTTAAGCCGGAGGACACCGCTGCCTGCGCCGCAGAGCACGGCGTGCTCGCAGGCCTCGCCTGGCAGAAACAGCTGGAGCAGGCCACCGCCCTAGCCGGCGGCGGCCGCAGAAAGGCCCCCGCCCAGCGCGTGCCGGATTTCCTGGCCGGGCGCGTCTCCGCTGCTCTGCCACACTCCAGCTACGAGCCCGGCCTTACCCCCTGCGACCTCAACGCCCTGCTGCCGGACTTTGTGAGCCGCCGCATGCGCGAAGGTCTGCAATTCTTCAACCGCAAGCTGCGCGGCTTTGCCGGGGAGGATGCCCTGCTCATAGGCTGCGAGACCCGCACCAGCTCCCCCCTGCGCATTCCGCGAGACCCTGCCACCCTGCAACACATAGACCTGCCCGGCCTCTTCCCCTGCGGGGAAGGCGCGGGATACGCCGGCGGTACCGCCTCCGCCGCTCTGGATGGCCGCCGCTGCGCAGAAGCCTGCGCAGCCGCCCTGCAT
>JAZNTO010000162.1:0-10220 GCA_045591805.1 Akkermansia sp.
AAGGCTGACCAGATTTCCGAGAAGCTGGCAGACAAGCTTTCCTTTGCCCTGCCGGCAGACTTGGTGGAGCGCGAGAACGAGAACACCGTACAGCGCAAGCTCTACGCCGCTATTCAGGCCGGGAACTACGATGCAGCCAAGGACATGGACGCCATGCGCGAGGAGGCCAAGGCTGAGACCGAGCGCAACCTACGTGTGTACTTTGCTCTGCAGGAGATTGCTCGCCGCGAGATGATTACCGCCAGCGACAGCGAGATGCTTCAGGCTATTACCAACATGGCGGAGCAGGCTCGCGAGAAGAACCTCAAGGGCTTTATCCGCAAACTGCAGCGCGAGAACCGCATGACCGGTATTCGTCTCAGCATCATTACCTCCAAGGTAATCGATCTTCTGGCTCGCAACGCTAAGGAGACCGTGGCTGAGCCCGAGGCCGCTAAGGCTGAGTAAAGGCTTGCGACAAGCACAAAATTTTCGACGCAGAGTCCGGTGTGCAACCGCGGCTCTGCGTTTTTTTATTCCACCCGTTGGCGAGGTGGGGTTAGTTCGTCTACGGGGGCGAAACCCAACATGGGGGCGAGCAGGCGGGAGAGCGGTTCATCCAGCGCGGCATTGTAGTCGTGCACGGAGCGGTTGTAGAAGCGGGCTACTTCCTCTTGCCGGCTGTGGGATACAGCCATGGCTTGGTAGAGCCCTAGAAGCTGGTCGCTCTCCCGCAGCTGTGGGATATCTTCCAGCGCTTGGCCGGAGCTGCGCATCATGTGCAGTAGGTGCCTCTCTGCATCTGCCAGCAGTTGACCTGCACCCAGCAGCGGTGCTCCCGGTGTGGCTGCCAGCGCTCGGCTGCTGTCCTCTGCCCAGCGGCGCATATTCCGCGGCAGCATGTCATCCTGTGGCAGAAAGCTGGCAAACACGGCCACAAAATCCCCTAGGCAGTCATTCCGTTGACGTGTTGCGGTGTTCCAGCGCTTCCATGCGCTCTGAACTCGTCCATTTAGGTGGTGCAGCCGGGCATAGGCCGCCACGACACACGCCCCCACCAAAACCAGCAATGCCAACGCTACGATGTATTCCATGTCTTTCCTTGTACTCTATCTACTATGAAAACGCAAGAGGTTAGATAAAATTGTTGGATTCGGGTTGATACCTCTTCCACTATGTGATAGAATCGTGCGGCATGATGAAGAATGAGAGCGTGGAAGTTTTTGTCGCTGCTTTGATGTTGGCCGGTATGGCTGATAAGCTGAAAAAATACCTGTCCGCACAGCCAGGCAAAGAGCTGGAACTTGTGTTGGAAATTGGCAAGAGTATTCGGCAGCTGGCAAATGATGCGACCGCCGAGGCCGCGGTGTCCCCGAGTGCTGTTCGTGAACTTTTCCGGAACACCTATAGGCGCATAGATGGTTGCGGTGGCGGGGTGTATTTTGGAGATTGGTCGAAAACGCTTAAGGAGATATGGGCTTTTATAGGGCTGCTGGAATTGAGGATAGAGTCGAATGGCTGTGCATCGGTGGCTCCTACTCTAGTGGAAATTTTGGTGCAGGTAGCAAAGCGCGTGGAGTGCGATGGTGTGGATGAGGAGGAATATCCGGATTTGGTTGATTTGTGCGAGGAGGTGGCACAGCGTCTTCGCAAGTGTTTGGAAGATAGTGATTTAACGGAAGGTCAAAAGAAAGGTATGCGTGTTGCGCTTCGCAAAATTGCTGAAGGCTGCGAGTTCAGGAATTTCTGCAACTTGAAAGGGATATAAGGCGATGTGTAATACTCTGAGTACGATTCGTCAACTCCTGCCTCTTGCAGAAGCTACAGAGATGCGGGAGTTCATGCTGAGGCAAGCTCATCATAACGGCGCTTTTGAAATAGAATTATTCAACTGGCTGAATCTGAAATATGGGCCTCGAGGGGGAGCCAATGAGGAGCAGTATCGCACCGCAGTGCGCAATGCGTTCAACCTGCATACCTACTGCGATTTGTGGGGGCGCAGTGCGGCATATTCTCCGTGTATTGCATGGTCTGCGGTGGGCACGGCTGTGCAGAATGTGCTGTCTCTGGTACAGGAACAGCTCCGGAGCGGTACGCCGGACGCGGTGGAACCAGCTACCATGGAATTTTTGCGCCTTCTCGCTGTGAATGGAGAGGATTATATTCTGCTGGATGAGGGGGATGGGGATATTGAAAACGCATGCCGGGAGGCTGCTAAGTTGTTGGTGGAGTGGGCCGGGTGTACAGAAGTGGAAGCCACGGCAAAACAGCGAGTCATGCAGCAGATAGAGGCGTATGCGGCAAAAGGTTTTTATCGCGATTACGGAGTGTTGGATATGACTGCGCTTCAGATACAGATGCAGCTGGCAACTCTTCCTCCGGAGACAGACGATTGAGCCGGTGCAAAAAAACGTACAAAACGGAGAGCTTTTCTCTTGCCACAGCAGTGCAAGTGGTGTAGAATGAGTGGCGTGCAGAAGTCTGAAGCTTTGTCTGAGAGCGGCTTGCAGCAGCTGGTGGAGCAGCTGCGGGCGGAGAATGCCCGGTTGAAATCTCTGCTGGCACAGCACGGCATAGAGTATGAGCCGGAGGCGGCAGAAGAGGCTCTGCAGCAGGAGATGATATTTCCGGAGATAACGGCGGCTCTTGCGCGTGTATTTTATTCCTATTTCAAGGGGCGAAAGGATGTGTACGCCCGCAGAAATGTGACGCGCGAGGGCAAGGGAGTGTATTATCCGGTTTGCGAGAATTTCTGGGTGCAGGGGATCTGCCCACGGAGGGACGGACGAAAAATGCGCTGTATGGAATGCCCTCATCGGCAATGGGCACCGTTGAATCAACGCGTGCTCATGCGGCATTTGCAGGGACGTGCAGAGGATGGTAGAGATGTTGTGGGCGTGTATCCGCTGCTGGAGGATGAAACGTGCCATTTTCTGGTATTCGATTTTGATAATCACGATGGTGACGCAGAAATAGACTGGCGTGGTGAGGTAGATACCCTGCGACGCTTGTGTGCGGAGTTGGGGGTAGAGGTGCTGGTCGAGCGTTCTCGCTCCGGGAATGGTGCTCATGTATGGCTTTTTTTGAGGCGGCGATATCGGCACGCGATGCACGGAGATTCGGGGCATGTCTGTTGACGCGTGGTGCAGAGCTGGTGAACCAAAAATCGTTTCAGGCGTACGATCGTATGTTGCCGGCTCAGGAACAGATGCCGGAAGGCGGATTGGGAAATTTGATAGCTTTGCCCTTGCAGGGGATGGCTCTCAGGGAGGGGAATAGTGCCTTTGTGGACGAGAATTGGCGACCCTACAAGGACCAATGGGCACGTCTGCAACAAATAGCCCGCCTTTCTCCGGATTTTATCCGCGCCGGGATTCAGGCTTGGGGGGCCGCCGGTGAGCTGGGGGCAGTATCGCGCTTGGAGAGTATCGAGGCAGCGCAACCTTGGAAAAAACGTGAGTTTGTCCTGCATAGGGAAGATGTGGAGGGGCAGCTGAAGATGGTAGATTCCTGCATGTTGTATGTGCGCACGGATAATTTACGCCCAAGGTTTTGTAATACGTTGCGACGGTTGGCTTCATTTCGGAATCCTCTCTTCTTTCGCAATCGCGCTATGGGGCTCTCAGTAAAGGGAATATCCAGTATTATACCTTGTTTTGATGAGGATGAAGCCTATATAGGGATACCGCGGGGCAAGCGGGAACAGGTGCTGGAGCTGTGCCGGGACGCGGACATACCGCTGCAATGCGAAGACCTCCGCAATGACGGGCGTGCTATTAGCGTGGAGTTTACCGCTCAGCTGTATCCGGAGCAGCAACGCGCAGCGGAGGCCATGCTTCAACACGACATTGGCATTTTGCAGGCAGCCACAGCTTTTGGCAAGACGGCCGTGGGGGCGTATCTCATAGCTGCCTGCAAGGTCAATACTCTGGTGCTGGTGCATAACAGGGAGATTCTGAAAAATTGGGTGGAGGATTTGCAGAAGTTTCTCTGCATCAATGAACCTATGCCGGAGTTCACAACGCCCGGCGGCAGAACGCGAAAGCGTAAGAGCCATATAGGGCGCTTGTTTGCTGCGCATTGCTCGGTTGGTGGGCTTATCGATGTGGCTATGGTCACCTCTCTGGGGGCAGCGGAGGATATTTCCCCTTTGGTGCGGGAATATGGAATGGTGATTATGGACGAATGCCACCATGGCGCAGCGTATCAAGCGAACACGGTGCTCAATCGAGTGAATGCCCGTTTCGTGTACGGGCTTACAGCTACTCCGAAGCGAGACGATGGTATGGAGCAGAAGGTTCTGATGGCGTTCGGCCCGATTCGCTATCGCTTCACCGCTCGCCAAAGGGCTGAGAGTCAGAATGTGCACCATGCGGTTTATCCTCGCTTTACCCGCTTTTGTGCAGTGGGTGAAGACTTGCGTATTCAGGAACTCTATAAGCAGGTTATCGGTGATGCTGTGCGCAATGAATTGATTATAAATGATATTTTGGAAGCGGTGGCCAGCGGGCGTACCCCGTTGGTTCTTACGAAATTCAAAGCGCATGCAGAGTTTCTCCTCAGTGCACTTACCGGCAAGGTGCAGCACTTGTTCCTGCTCCAAGGTGGGCGCAATACGAAGGAGCGTGAGGAGGTGCGCCGCAGGCTGCTAGCTGTGCCGCCCACGGAGCCTGTAGCAGTTGTCGCAATCGGGCAGTATATCGGCGAGGGCTTTAATTATCCGCGACTCGATACGATGATGCTGGCCGCACCTATAGCCTGGGAGGGGAATGTGGAGCAATACGCCGGACGCTTGCACAGAGATTATGAAGGCAAGCGCGAGGTTATCATTTATGATTATGTAGATATTCGAGTGCGGGTATTTGACCGTATGTATGCGAAACGTTTGAGAACTTATAAACGTATCGGATATTCGCTGTACAAGCCAATGCCCTTGTTCGAAGCTGTGGCGGCCGGCGGTTGTTTTTATGAGTCTGCTGCCTTCGAGCGCCCCCTAGAGAAAGACGTTTTAGAGGCACAAGAAGAGATAGTGCTCTCTTCCACTACGTTGAATCGTAAGGGTGTTAAATGGTTTCTTGAGCTTTTGGCTGAGCGGGTGGATAAGCCGCTTCGGGTGTCTGTTCTAACGTTGGAGCCTTCCGTTTTTCCCGAGCGCGCGGATGAGGTGCAACGCTTGCTCTCTCTGCTGCGAAACTCCGGTGTGGGCGTGCAAACTTTTGCAGAGCATCACGAGCATTTTGTTATCATCGACCGCCGAATTGTGTGGTATGGCAATGCCAATTTTTTGTCTCTGCGCAAGGAAAGCGACAACGTGCTCCGCATGGAAAACGCCGATGCTGCTGCGGATATTCTCTGCGCGGTAGCGGACAGGATGGGACAGCCGGCGCTGAGCTGAATGAGAGTCATTTTCTTACATATCCTGCAGGAACTTAAGTGTTTCGCGGAGTTTGTCTGTGGGGCGTGTTTTGGTGAGTCGGGGGAAGCGGCGGTCGAGTAGGATGTAGTCCTTGTTGCGGGTGAGCATGAGTTTTTGGCCGGAGATTTCGACGGCGGAAATATTGCGGCGGGAGGCGAGTATTTTGATTTTGTGGGTTGTGAGGAGGTTGCGCGCCTGTTGCGGCAGGCGGCCGAAGCGGTCGTTCCACTGGCGCTCCAAGTCGTCCACATCGTCCACGGTCAGGGCTTTGGCGAGCTGGGTGTAGCAGGCCATGCGGGTCTGTGTGCTTTCTACCCAAGCTTCCGGGATATAGGCGCCAATGAGCTGTGCGGCGTCCGAACGGGATGTGAGTACGGCCTCGCTCACGCACAGGAAATCAGCCTTCAGCAGGGCTTCCGCTCGCACAGTGGGGGCTTTGCCCTGTAGGCGCTCAATGGATTGGCGCAGCAGCTGGCAGTACAGCTCGAAGCCTATGGCGGCTATATGCCCGCTCTGTTGGGTGCCCAGTAGGTTGCCGGCACCGCGAATCTCCAAGTCGCGCATGGCGATGCGGAAGCCACTGCCCAGCTCGGTGTATTGTTTGATGGCAGCTACACGCTTGCGGGCATCGGAGGTACAGAGGGCATCCGGCGGGAGTAGAAGGTAGGCGTAGGCGCGGTGTCCTCCTCGCCCCACGCGTCCGCGCAGCTGGTAGAGGTCTGCCAGGCCGAAGCGATCTGCGCGGTCGATGATGATGGTGTTGGCGTTGGGGATATCGATTCCGCTCTCAATGATGGTGGTGGAGAGCAGCACATCTGCCTTGCCGGCCACGAAGTCGCGCATCACACACTCAAGGTCGCTCTTGTCCATTTGCCCGTGTCCTACGACAATGCGGGCTTGGGGAACGAGCTTTTGCAGGGTTTCCGCCACCTTGTAGATGCTTTGCACGCGGTTGTGCAGGAAGAATACCTGGCCGTTGCGAGCGAGCTCTCGCTCGATGGCTCGGGCTATGAGCTCCTCGCTATAAGGGCATACAGCTGTTTGCACGGGCAGGCGGTTCAGTGGGGCGGTATCGATGGTGCTCATGTCTCTGGCGCCCATGAGTGCCACATACAGAGTGCGGGGTATGGGGGTGGCGGAGAGGGTGAGCATGTCTACCATGCGGAACATGCGCTTGAACTGCTCCTTGTGGCGCACGCCAAAACGCTGTTCCTCATCGATGACGGCTAGCCCCAAGTTCTTGAAATTCACGTTTTTGGCGATGAGGCGGTGGGTGCCTACCACGATGTCCACCTCGCCGCGGCGCATTCCCTCTATGATTTCCGCAGCCTTTTTGGCCGGGGTGAATCGGCTGAGAAGTTCGATACGGATGGGGTACTCACTCATGCGGCTGCGGAAAGTGCGGTAGTGCTGGTCTGCCAGCACGGTAGTGGGTGCCAGTATCGCTGCCTGGCGTCCGCCTGTCACGCATTTGAAGGCGGCACGTATGGCCACCTCGGTTTTGCCGAAGCCTACATCGCCGCAGATAAGACGGTCCATGGGGCGGGGGGATTCCATGTCTGCCTTGCATTGATTGATGGCTCGGAGCTGATCCGGGGTTTCACGGTAGGGGAAAGAACTCTCGAACTGCCACATCCAGGAGGAGTCTGCCGGGTGGGCGTAGCCGGAGTTGCTCTCGCGCTCGGCCTGCACCTCCAGTAGCTGGGCTGCGTAGTCCTGCACAGCGCGCTCCGCCGCTTGGCAGGCGCGGCGCCACCGGGCGTCCCCTAGGCGGGAGAGCTCGGGTGCTTTGGCTCCCAGTCCCACATACTTGCTTACCAAGTGGCTTTGCTGTAAGGGTATACGCAGCAATACGCCGCCTGCGTACTGTATATGCAGCTCCTGCTCGCCGGTCTTGGCATCCTGCACAATACCCACAAACCTGCCCAAGCCGTGTGCGGAGTGGATGACGAGGTCTCCCGGGGCAATCTCTCGCAGGGGGGCTTGCGCTCGCTCTCGGCGCAGGCGGTCCTCGCGCTCATCCCTCTTGCGGGCTTGGGGCGAGGAGTAGCGTCCGAAAATCTCTGCGGCGGAGAGCACGGCCAGCTTGGCACCCGGCACGGTGAACCCGAAGGGCAAGTCTCCATTCCTGCTTTGCACGGGGCTCCAGGCCGCGTCCGCTCCGCAAATTTCCTCGAAGCGGCGTTTCTCGCCTTCGTGGGGGAAATACATCACGATACGCCATTTGTCCTCCCGCCAGCGGATGAGGTTTTGGCGAGCCAGGGCGCGGCGTGCTTCCTGCATCACAAAGTCGCCGGTATCGAAGCTGCCCAGCGGTGTGCCGAAGAAGGCGAGCGGGTCTTTCTCGTTCAGATGCTCCAACTCCGGCACCACATCTGCTACATCCGGCGGGGTTTCAAATACCAGTACATCCCCCGGCTCGCCGCATCCGGGGAGGGATACTACCCAGTCCTGCGGGGCTATGAGGTCGCGCAGGAAGCGGTCGGCGGGCGGTTCATCCAGCACCAGCTCTGCATCTGTCAGTTTGCGGAAGGAGAGCTGGCTGTCCACATCGAAAGCGCGGATACTCTCCACCTCGTCCCCGAAGAACTCTATGCGCAGAGGCCAGGCGGATTGCAGGGGAAAGACATCCAGAATACCTCCGCGCAGGCTCCACTGGCTGCGAGCTGTTACCTGCTCCACGCGTTCGAATCCGTGCGCAGAGAGGGTGGCACATAGGGCTTCCGGCGCGTGCTCATCTCCCACCTTGAGGCAAAGAGTTGTGTCCGCCTCTGCTTGGGCAAAGGAGGGAGCCTGCTGGTTCAGGGCTGCAGCAGTTACCACCACCACTTGCGGTACCAGAGGAGGGGTAGCAATGGCTCGCAGAGCTTCCAGACGTTCGGCGGCCAAATCCGGGTCGCTCAGTCCGTTGTTGACGTGGACTTCTCGCTCGGGCACGAAGATGCAGGGCGCTTCCCATAGCGGAAGTTCTGCCGCTACGCGTTCCTGCATAGGCAGGGCGTCTGCTATAGCCCAGATGCGCCGCGGTTCTTTGCTCTGTGCTGCTACCAGCGCCACGACAAAGGCATAGGCTGCCGGGCAGGTGCGGGGAAACACCAGCGGTTCTTCCCTCGTGTTTCCGGTGCACAGTCTACCTAGCTCCGCTGAGAATGCGGAGCTTCGCATTACATAGCTGGTAAGCCGGAGTAACAAAGGGAAAGTACAAGCTACCAAGTACAATCTGCAAAGCAGCTTCGAGCTACGCGAGCCGAACTTTTACTTTGTAGAATTGTAAATCCGTAGATTGTCAATTTTACAGCCTGATGGCGGCACTGCTCCAGGTGAGGCCGGCTCCAAAGGTGACCATCAGCACGATGTCTCCCTTCTTGGCCTTGCCGGAGCGTATGGCTTCGTCCAGCGCGATGGCGCAGGCTGCGCCGGATGTGTTGCCGTACTTCTGCAGGTTGATAAAGACTCGCTCCACAGGGATGCCCAAGCGCTGTGCTACAGCGTTGATGATACGCAGGTTGGCTTGGTGGGGAATCACGACGTTCACCTCCTCGGGCTTGATGCCCGTGCGCCGTATAAGCGAGAGGGCGGAATCTTTCATGTGTGCGACGGCGTGGCGGAACACCTCGTTGCCGCGCATGGCGAGCGTGTAGAGTTTCTCGTGTATGTTCTCCTCCGTGGTCGGTATGGCAGAGCCGCCGCCCGGTACCAGCAGCAGGTCGGTCAGTGTGCCGTCCGAGCCTATGTCGGTAGCCAACACTGCGCTGTCCCCCTCTATACCCGTGCCGGTGCGCAATATGGCGGCTCCGGCACCATCCCCGAACAGCACGCAGGTGCTGCGGTCTTCCCAGTTCACGATGTGGCTAAGCTTCTCGGAGGAGATGATGAGCGCTGTTTTAGCCTGCCCGCAGCCGATGTACTGCACGGCGGTTTTCAGCGCGAAAAGGAAGCTGGAGCAGGCCGCCGAGATGTCGAATGCCGCGGCATTCACCGCGCCCAGATTTGCCTGCACATAGCATGCGGTGGAGGGGGTAAACGTGTCCGGCGTCACTGTACCTACGATGATGAGGTCTATCTCCTCCGCGGTAACCCCTGCTGCTTCCATAGCGCGCTTGGCTGCTTGTGTGGCCATGTCGCTGGTGCGCTCGCCCGGGGCGGCTATGCGGCGCTCTTCGATGCCGGTGCGCTCGATAATCCACTCGTTTGAGGTGTCTACCATTTTCTCCAGGTCGGAGTTCGTCAGGCGGGTTTCCGGTACATAGGAACCTGTGCCGATGAGCGCCACCGGCAGGCGTTTGAAAGGCTTTGTGAGATCGTTCATAACTCGTGCAATTCTGTATGATTTGAGACTCTCTCCCTCGCGGGGACAGCTTCAGTTTAGCATAAAGCTAGAGGAAACACTAGCTTTTTTTGCGTTTTCATTCAAAAAATAGCAAAATTTCAGAAAAATTGACTATAAAGTTAATCTTTCGGAATGTCGCGTGTGGGTAGTAAATCTCCCGCCATGGTTGCGGTAAGGATGGAAATTTTAGAATGCTTAAATAAATATAACACTTGCGAAATGGTAATGAAAGTGTTAAAATGGGGTTATGGGAGCAAGCAACATCGTATTGGCCGCAGCTGCGGTTGCTAGTGTGGTACAAGCCGGGCAGTGGCGCTATGGTCTGCCGGATACGGGGATGGCGCCGAGCTATGGCAAGGTGGAGGTATTCACGCGCATGAGCGAGCGACATGGCGATAAATCCGATTTTAGTCTGCAGAGCTATGGGCTCACGATTCCTTTTGCAGACCCACGCAAGACCGGGTTCGGGGATACACTGCTCAATATCCAGCTGGA
>JAZNTO010000163.1:0-5159 GCA_045591805.1 Akkermansia sp.
ACCCCCGCCACACTGGCAGAGGCTCTGGCAGAGCTGCCGCCCTATACACTCATCTGCGGCTCATTTTTCCTACTAGGCGAGGCCAAAGCCCACCTGCGCCACCACACAGCCTACCGCAAAACAGAGCAATAACCCCCACCCACGCGGCATAATGTCTCCGGATGCGCTCAATATCACCGCTGTGCTGGCGAGCCTGGCCTGGCTGCTGGCTTTCGAGCACCTGGGTAGGTGGAAGTATGCGCTGAGCGCAGGCCTGCTGCTGCTGAGCGGCACTGCGGTGGGAGTATTGCTGGCACTGCACATGCTGCGAGCAGCGGAAGCGCCCATGATAGTCTTTGTGCTGCTGTTTGTTCACGGCCTGTGGGAGCTGGGCAAATGGCTGCTGAGCGAGGGGCGCTACCTGCTGCGAGGCCGCAAACGCGCCAACCTGCCTGCACGCCGCCACAAGCGTGCCGACATTCCTTTTTGCCTCAGCAATACAGAGCTAACAGCCCACTTTGCCGCTCTGGCAAAAAAAGACAAGCTTGCCGTGGCCAAACCCGCTCTGAATTTCTGCTCTTGGAACAACGGGCTGGACTACACCCTGCGGCTGCACCTGCTACCGGAAGGCGGCTGGATTGCCCTCTTCTGGTCTCCCAGCGACTTTGAGCTGCGCGACAAGGAGGTAAAGGCCGCCTGCAAAGCCGCCGGAGTTCCCTGCCACAAGCAACTGCTGGGCAAGCGCGCACAGGGTATCGGCATCTGCCGCCGAGGAGTTGTAAGCATTTCCCCGGCGGATCAACTCGTGCACTTCGATGAGTTCCTGCACACCGTTCTCGCTCCGCAAGCCGAATTCGATACCTGGTTGGCAGAGCACACCACAGACAAGACCACATCATGACCACCTCCATTCTCATCTGCATTGTCATCGCGACCATGTGCTGGTGGCACATAGAGGAGCAAATCCTCAGGCGCAACCGGATAGCCCACCTCGTCAACGCCGGAGCCACGGCATTGTTTGCAGGCCTTTACTTCCTGCTACCGAAGCCCCGGGAAGAGGCTAGGCTGGGCTGCTTCGTGGCGGCCTGTGTCATGGGCAGCCGGTGGGTGTTTGTGCTACTCCTGCAGCTGGCGGAGCAGTGGCACCTGCGGCGGTATGCGGCGCAGCTGGCAGCCCTGCCCATACGCCACGAGCTCTGCACTGCCTCCACACAAGACTGCGCGCTGAGCTTTGACTCCCTATGCTCGCGCCTCCAACCCTACCGGAACCCCTCCACCCCCGGCACGGAACAAAGCTTCACCGGAGCGTACGAGTCGCAAGGCATTCAGCTGGATATTTGGTGCATGCCCCTACACAGCGGCGGCTGGTTGCTCGCCCTGTGGGACTGCGGCTGCAATGCAGAATTCTACGACAAGGAACTTGCTTATATTCTGGATATCAATGCCACCCGCATCACCCCGGATGATATTCCCATGGGCGTCTCCTCACTCGCCATCTGCAAAGCAGGACATCTGCACATCTACCCCGCATCCTGCGCCCACACAATACAGGAAATAATATCATAATCCGCTTATTGCTCTATTATTCCTCCTTATACATTGACATAATCTCCTTTGCATCATTTTGCCAACGTCAGCAAAATGATGCAAAGTTTAGTCAATCTTCTTGCTGTACAGGCTCAGGCAGGAGTGGGAATGTGCCATGGCGCATTTTTTCGATAGCATCCACCCAAGGGATAGAGTTCAGATAAAGCTGCTTGACGATAAGGCCGTTCTGCTCGCGGCAGGCGAAATCCACCGTGGTGCGAATGCGGTGCTGCGGGAAAGGGGCTTGGCTTTTATCGCCATGGGTTCCCTCCCTCCAAGCTTCTACGGGCTCTCCGGTGTTCTCCGGCACATAAAAGCGGAAGCTCGTGGTATCGTTCCTATCGCTCACGCAGAGGAAGAGCCGCACAACAGCTTTCACCGCAAACGCCTCCCCCTGTACATGCACTCGAGTGCTAACGCTGCCTTCCATGGCGGTACGCATCTCCCCGGGGCGGGCGGCATCCTGCGCGCTGCCGGCTCGCACCACCCGCACTAGGGTGGCGGGCTTGCCGCCCTCCGGCTGCCAGAAACCGGCCAGTTTCCCGATATGGTTTCTGCTGTAGTTGTTGTAGTAGACAGCTATAGAACCCGTATTCGTGGCAGGACGCGCAGGAATAGCTTTAATCTGCTCGGCAGGCACTTCGCGATACTCCGAGCGGCCATCAGGGCAACGCACCCACACGCCCACTAGCTGCCCCGGTTTCTCTGTGGGGCCGAGTTGCTCGTTCCAATGCAACAAGTCGGAGAAAATGGGGTCTGTAAGCGGATAGTCAACCTGACAACTGAAGCGCACATAGTCCCCGCGAAAAACATCCCGGGGGTCGAATGCATCGCACTCCACGGTGAGGGTGGGAGCGGCGGCTATCTCTGCCGAGCGAGAGTAGGTGTTGTAGCCCAGCCATGCAAGCTGGCCGACCACTACAGCGGAAAGAAGAATAAGCGAAAGACGTTTTTTCATGCTTCGGGAGTGGAGGGGTGAGAGTTTTTTACGGACAGGATAAGGCGGCGGCGGCTCTTCTCCAGCAGCACACCCAGCCCCAGCATCAGGAGCCCGGCAACCACCAGCACCAAGCCGGAGAAGGTGTAGCTATCCAGCACATTGGCCATCAGCGCGATGGCAGCATACACCACCATGAGTGCGCCGAGGTTAATCCAGCTCATACGCAAGGCTCGCACGCCGCAGAACATGGTGAGCAGAGCCAAGAGGAAGTAGATAAGAATGCCCGCCACGTGCTCCGCCCGACCTTGCAACAAATCCGGCACAAAAAAACCGGGCAGAAACAGGCTGATAACGGCACTCATACCACACCAGGGAAGCCACCGAACACTGCGAGGCTTGAGCACCAACAGCACCACAGGCACCAGCGCCATTAGCACGCTATGCACGATATCCAAATCCCGGACCGGCAGGCTCTCGTACATCATCATCTGCGAAACGCTTACCATAACCAACAACAGCACGGGCGCCAACACCCCATAGCTGCGCCGGCGCTCAGTGGAAGCCCCCCAGCGCTCCGCCTGTGCCCACCAGATTGCCCCCAGCAGAAACATAGCGGAGACAAGATAGTCCTCTTTCCAACCGGGGATACAATTCTCAAAATTCAGGTAGCTGGAGGAGCCATCCCCCAGAGCAGCCAGCTCCACAAAAGAGCACAACACCACCGCCCAAATAAGGAAGCGCTGGCGGCAAATAAAGGGAATAAGCACGATTCCGGCAAAGAACAGCGTGCAGCCCTCCACAAAGGGGTTTTGGAGTTGGAAAATCTGCCCGTAGAGCGAGATGCACCCCAGCCACATGCCAGCGCCGCAAAACCCCAACACCTCGGACACGATGGGGCGCGCCTCCCGCTGCCAAGCCCAGCCCGCCCAGAAAGCTACCAGCAGCAGCGCTGCCGCCCCCAGCTTGACCAGTGGCGGAATGCTGTACCAGTTTGCCGAAACAAGCATCACGATACCTGCCACAATCAACCCTGCCGCCAAAACAGAAAGGCTTACCAGCAGCCAGCGGCTACTCATCTTCTCGTTCAGCCGGAAGTGCTCGACGATAGCCTCCCTCTGAGCCGGCGTGATAAGCCGCGCCGCCAGTATCTTGTCTATATCCTTGCGTTTCATGGTGAGCTGAGTTATTGAAATTTGACCATACCGGCAGCCTTCAGCACCTCCCAGCCACCCTCCAGCACATAGACGGGAGCCTCTGTGAGCTGCAACTCACGCAGCTCGCGGGCTATATCCTCCGATGAGCTGCAATCGTTCGTGCAGAACACCAGGATGCACTCCCCCCTTTCCCCGGCTTGCAGCAGCCGCTCTACAGCGGCATCCAGCAGCTCTTGTTTCTGAGCCCCCGGGCGTATGGGAAACATGCGATTATCGTTGAACAGGAGGCGGTTTATCTCGAAATCGCTCTCGCTGCGGGCATCTATCCACACCACTTTGTCTCCGTACTGCGCCCGCACCGTCTCCAGGCACACGCGCCCCTCCGGAAGCTCTGCCTGCACACAGGCCGGCAGACGCCGCGGGGCAAACCACGCGGCATCCACCCAGTACAACACCACGGCCAAAGCCAGTATGATAAAACCAAGGCGGATAAGCTGGGCAAAGGTATCTTTCATGCTGCCCTCTCTTTTACCACATTGTTGGCGCGGTGTCAAAGCGTTTTTTTGATTGAAATGCGCTCCCGTATGTGGTAAACATAGTGCATGCAACGCCAGAACAACCGCGGGCTGGATGAAATGCGCCCGCTCGAATTCGTGCTCGATGTGGCTCCGAACGCCACTGCCTCCGTGCTTTCCTGCTTCGGCAACACGCGCGTCATCTGTGCTGTAACCATCGAAGAGGAGGTGCCGCGCTGGATGAAACTCCAAGGCGTACCCGGCGGATGGCTCACTGCAGAATACGCCATGCTCCCCTACTCCACCCTGGACCGCAAGCGCCGCGACAGCACCGCCGGCAAGGTGGATGGCCGCTCCGTGGAGATCCAACGCCTCATCGGCCGCTCGCTGCGCGCCGTGATGGATCTGGAAGCCCTCGGCCAGCGCACAGTATGGATAGATTGCGACGTTCTGCAGGCAGATGGCGGCACCCGCACCGCCTCTATCACCGGAGCGGCCGTGGCTCTGGCTATCGCCCTCAACCGAATCATGGCAAAGGGATACATATCCGCCAACCCCATGCGCCAGCTTGTCTCCGCCGTTTCCGTAGGCAAGCTGCAAGGCACCCCTATACTCGACCTCTGCTACGTGGAGGACAAGGATGCCGAGGTGGACATGAATATCGTGATGACCGAACAGGGGCAGTATGTGGAAGTACAGGGTAGCGGCGAGGAAGCTGTATTTACCGCAGAGGAAATGGCACAAATGCTTGCCTTGGCCTCCAAGGGTATTGCCGCCATCACCGCCGCGCAAAAAGAAGCCATTGCCCGGGCAGACCAACCCACGGCTGCAGATTTCAGCTCCCTGCGCGATTTCTTCAATAGCGGAAAATAAAACTCAAGTATAACTCAACACGACGGCTCGCGAGCGGTGGCAGCTTTTCCACCCCGCGAGCCTCTCTTTTTTCCCGAAACCGCCATCGTTTCAGCATCGTTTCAGCATCGT
>JAZNTO010000164.1:0-4043 GCA_045591805.1 Akkermansia sp.
TGTAGGGTGGGGCGGATGTCCGGAGGACGCAAAAGAGGAAAGAGAGGTGGAAGGTGAGGAGGTGTGTGCGTGTGGCATAGGTGGGGCGGAAGTATTTTGTGGAGGGGATGGGCGCGAGGAGCGCATGTAGCGTTCTGCGGCGTGGCTGTTGTCGCAGGCGCCGATGTTGTCCCTTTGCTGTGCAAAGGTTTCTTTTTTCCGTTCCTCGGTGTTGTGTCGCTGTATGGGGCTGCTACAACGCCCGGTGGCGAACTCTTCGAAGCAGGGGAGTCCGGCTTGCAGGGCACGGGTTTCCAGCTCGGTTATAAGATGCTGCAAATCCGGCTCATCGTTTTCCGGAAGCGAGGCATCGGCGTGCAGTGCCGGTTGTTTTTGCTCCGGGGCTGAGTGCGCGCCTGTGGTGCCATACTGCAGGGTAAACAGGTAGAGCGAGAGCTTGAGCACACTTGCTGTGTCCAGTTGCAGGCGCCGACACACGCCACGCAGGATGTTGTGCAGTACTTTGTTGCTGCGCATACTGCATGCCGGACTCTCTGTGGGTTCCGGGGTGGTGGCGGGAGCCGGTTTAAGACCGGCGGGGTAGACCTTGCGGGGCTGGACGCGGTGCTTCATCAGGATGGCCTGCGTCTGCTCAGGGTTGGCCGAAAGTTCTGCCAATACCATATCGCGGAAGCTCAGTGCCTGCTCCCGTGAGGCCTCGGCGTCTCCGTACTGCCGGTCGGAGAAATAGCGAGCCAGTGCTACCCCCTGACGTGTGATGGCTACTCTCCACCCTTGGAAGTTTGTGAAGGTGTAGGTGAATCTTGTTATGTGGCGTGTGTTCATGGCGGTATTATCATATGCTGTGTGTGTGTTTTGTTTGCGATTCTAATTAGTTGAAAACAACTAACTCTCCAATTTTGGTAAGGAAAGAGAACCGCGCGGCGGCATTCTACGGCTTTTGTTGCCACCTGTCAAGCCGTAAATCGCATAAAACAGATAAAAGTTGTATGAAATGCGGCCATCTTGCTTTTTTGGGGTGGTAAAAAAGCTTGCAACGGAGCAAAAAAGCCCCATTGCAAGCGTATTACAGAGAAAGTTTTTTGTCCTTTGAGATTCAATGGCGGTTGTGGTGGTTGTGCCGGTTGTGTTTTCTGTCGTGCCGCTCATCTCGGCGTTCATCTCGGCGCTCCTCACGTTTTTCCCGGCGCTTTTCGCGTGCGCGCTGCTCACCATAATCGCGTCCGGCGTCAAGAATGGTGTTGAGAGTGGAGTTTGCTAAGGGAAGTTCTGCGCTGAACACGGGGGCTGTAGCGCCTACCAGTAAGAGGGGGAGTATGATGTGTTTCATACAAGTGTGACCCCGCAGGTGTCTTATCTGCCGAAAAACAGCTTGTTTTAACGGCAGTGGTGCATGGTGAATCGCATAGGGGATTTACCGGGTGCTGCGGGCAGAGCCCGGCTCTAACTCCCCACCTCGGAGGCAAGTCTAGCTTGGTCCGAATGTGAGTTCCTGCTTGACAAATGGGTGTTTTGATAGTAGGGTAGTGCTGTGCAAGAGAGCGAACAGATGAGCCTCCCCTTCGGCGCGGAGGAGGTTGCGGCACTTCAGGCCGCTCGAGAGGAGGCTGTGCAGGCAGCTCAACAGGAGCGTGAATCTCGCCGTGTACGCACAGTGAAGCAGGGGCGGCGCTCGCGTGTACAGTCTGCCCCCTGTCGTTTGGAGGGTGGATTACAACTCATTAGCGGTTTGCAGCGAGCCTGCAAACTGGTGCCGCGCGAGGTGCAGAAGAAACCGCTGGATTACGAGGAATTGCCCACGGATGAGGCTCAGGATGTGAGCGAGCGTCTGGAGTTCGAGGGAAGCTGCTTCAGCAAGACACGCTTTGTTCATCCGCGTTTTCTTCGCAAGGGAGAGGCGGATAGCTACACGGTCACATGTCGACTGCCTGTCGGTATTATGGGGAACTCCGCAGTGGGAGACACGTTGCCGGTTCATGCCATATGCAATAAATTCTGTGACCGCCTACCGCTGTACCGTCAGCTGAAATTTTTCTGTGACTACGGGCTTGTGGGAGTAAATGAGGATATGTTGCACAGCTGGATGCAGACCGTGGCGGCTGCCTTGACTCCCTTGTACCGAGCTTTTTACGAAAAATTGCAAGAGAGTGAAAGCCTGCAGGTGTATGAAGCTCCCACCGGCGACATACGCGACAAGCGCCCCATAGGCCATATGCGTGCTACACGTTGCGCAGAGACGGGGCAGGTGCATTACTGCTGGCTGGAGGAACTCTCTGTGCCGGTGCCGGAACGCGGGGAGGTGCTGGATGCGCCGCCGGTAGTTCGCGAGCTTTTTGTATCTGCTCCCGGGGAGGGGGCAATGTCTGCTCTATTTTACACCTTCATAGGGGAATGTGAGCGCTGTGGCCTTGAGTTTGGCGAGTGGTTGCTGGACACCCTCCGCGCGCTGCCCGGCTACCGCGGCGAGCCCGCAGCTTTGCTGCCGGGAGGCTCCGCCGCAGCAGAAAGTAATCCTTATTGAGCTACTGTGGCTATAAGAGTCAGCACTTTGGTGGCCACGAGGTTGCGGAGAGCGTTGCGAGGTATGCCGGGGTAGTGCAGGGTCTCGGTGTGTGTGTGGCGCGTGGCACCCCTGCGGGTGATAGCGATGCACACGGTGCCGACCGGCGGCTCTCCCACGGCGGCAGTGGGACCTGCATTGCCGGAGACAGCCACGGCTATATCCGCTCCGGCTTGGCGCATGGCACCCTCTGCCATGGCGGCTACCACGGGCTCGCTCACAACACTGTGCTGCTCAATAAGGGCGGGTAACACCCCCAGCTCCCGCTCCTTGGCCTCGTTGCAGTAGGTTACCCAGCCGTAGCGAAACACGCCGGATGCCCCCGGCACACCGGTAAGTGCAGCGGCTATGAGTCCGCCCGTGCAGCTCTCCGCCGTGGCAACTGTGAGTCCGGCAGCTTCCAGATTTTTTACGGCTGCGAAAGCTGCGAGTTCGAGCTTGCTATCCATGGCGTTTAATCCTCCGGTACCTGCACGGCAACTGTGGCAAAAGCAGCCATCCCCTCGCGGCGCCCCAAGGCTCCGAGCTTTTCGTTGGTGGTGGCTTTCACCCCTACGCGGCGGGGAGCTACACCGAGGATGGGCGCCAGAGTCTCTTTCATCTGCGCGACAAATGGCATGATTTTAGGCGCTTCGGCTATGAGGGCACAGTCTGCATTCACCACCCTGCCACCTTGTGCATGCAGCAACTCCACAGCTTTCTCTACAATACGCAGAGAGCAGATGTTCAGGCAGCTATCATCGTTTGGCGGGAACCAGTAGCCGATATCCGGCTCCCCTATGGCTCCCAGTATGGCATCTGCCAGCGCATGACAGAGCACATCTGCATCGCTATGGCCGGCGAGCCCTTTTGTTTCGTGCACCTTCACACCGCCGAGCCACAGCGCACGCGGCTCCTCCGAAAAACGGTGTACGTCGTAACCTAAACCAACTAAAGTAGGCATGTTAAATGTTAAAAGTTAAATGTTAAATGTTTGCGTTTTGTATACGAGGCTCAATGTTTGAAGTTTGGCTGTTTCTTGTCTCTGTTGAAGCAGGCTCGCCGAGCCGCAGCTGTAAAAATGGCCACAAGTTCTCTGGCTTCCTGTTCTAAATCCTGCATTTTGTGTTTCGGTTACATCTTGGTGCGGATGATGAGTTGCAACCAATACAGAGTTTCCTTAGCTTCCCCTTCGCAGATTTTCAGCTTGGCTGCAAAGTCACTTGGAGACTTTGCATGGCTGGCTTCTCTATAGTTTGCTCCGATAGAAGTGGCACTTTTTGTGACCTGATGAGCGATGACATCCTCTTCAATTCCTTTTGGCAGAGCCTTGGTCATCTTAATGACACGCACCGCGAACTCCATGGTACGCTCGTACAAGTCGCATTTGGTAAACTTCTGTTCGTTCATGTTACCCGAACACTTTTAATATTAAACTTTTAACATTAAACTTCCTCAGTGCGCTTCCAGCCAGTTGGGGGCGTGGTTGGCCTCTACGAGGAGG
>JAZNTO010000165.1:0-3861 GCA_045591805.1 Akkermansia sp.
GGAGATTGCCGCCAAGATTGCTGCCGTCACGGTGAACCTCACCCTCGAGGCCGGCGAGAATGGCAAGGTGTTCGGCGCCATCACTAACCAGCAGATTACCGATGGTCTGGCCGCTCTCGGCATCGAGATCGACCGCCACAGCATCGATCTGGAGAAGCCCCTCAAGAAGTCCGGTACCTACGAGGTGCCCGCCAAGCTGCACGCACAGGTCACCGCCAATGTAAAGGTAGTGCTTGTGGTGAAGGGCGAAAAGGTGGAGGAGGAAGCTCCCGCTACCACCGAGGAGGCCTGATAAGCCACTTCCCCCATTTTGAAAAAACCGCTCTTCCTTCGGGAAGAGCGGTTTTCATTTATGCGCGATTCAGAATATCGCACACTCTTTGCTCAAAAGCCGACTGCGTGAAAGCTGCTTCATAGAGGCTACGCCCCTTGCGCCCCATCTGCGCCGCCAGCTCCGGATTCTCCGCGAGCTGCTGCATCGCCGCCGCCAGAGCTTTGGAATTCCGCTTCTCTACCAGCAAGCCGTTTTCCCCGTGAATCACCATATCGGGAATAGCCCCCTCCTCTGTGGAGATGACAGGCAGGCCGTATTTCATCGCCTCCAGTATAACAAACGGGAAACACTCATTATGGTAAAAAGTCGGGAACACCATAGCCTGCACACGCTGCAACATGTCCTCTTTATCCCGACCATACAGCGGCCCATGTACACATACATGCGCCTGCAGACCGATGGCCTCTACAGCAGAGCGGCAAGACTCCACGCTGTAATGCTCCGAAGACGCCCCCACAATATGGCAAGTGAAGCGACACGAGCTTCCCTGCAATTCCCTGCAGGCGGACAACAAAACATCCACTCCCTTCTCCACCACCAGGTTTCCTAAAAAAATGAACTCAAACATAGGCATTCAGATTCCGTTGGGACATACCAAGACCTGTTCCCTACGCACAACCGCCGAAATATCGTCGTACAGACGCCAGGAAAGCAACACCACCGTTGTATTTCTGTATACCAGCGGCAACAACCAGCGGTATACAGGCTTACGCACGCAGGAAGACATCCCCTTGTTGTGCTGGTGCAACACAATTCTGCAACCGAACAATTTGCAAAGCAGAACAAAAGGAGCATCTTTCAGAAACGGGATACCATGGCAAGTGATGGTAATATATGCAACCGCTGGGCGAAACACCAGCAAATACCAAAGCGTACGCAGCAGGGCACCGACAAAACGCCACATCTTGCTTACCACTCGCAGGGGAGAATAGCTCGACACCTCGTCCGCGCGGCGCGAAGCGGACAAATTGACGTAGCGGCAATCAAACTCTTCGTTGATAAGGGCACTCCGCCGTATCATATCGCCGGCCAGGCTGGAACCATGCACCGGCGGCGGCAACTGCATTATAAAAAGCACTTTCTTCCTCATACCTGCTGTTTATCCTACCAAATTCTTCCCTCCTCAGCAAGTCAAAGCTCCGTTTTTTCATTTTTTTCATTTTTTTGCAAAAAAAAGCTTGCAATACTGTGTGCGCTTGTGTATAATTCCCCCGCACCCCGCTGAGAGGTGGGAGCAACCAAAGGCAAGGAGCGGTAGCTCAGTTTGGTTAGAGCGCAGCCCTGTCACGGCTGAGGTCGCGGGTTCGAGCCCCGACCGCGTCGTCACCTTGCAAAAAGGCGATTTCCATGAGGGAATCGCTTTTTTCGTACACACATACGGGCATACTTTGAGCTTGTAAAGCGGGGCACAGCATGGTAGGATGCAAGGCATGAAAACGATTCATGCTCTGATATTGGCCGGAGCCGCGGCATGCTTGGTAGCGGAAGCAGCCCCGGTGAGCGAGGCAGCACGCGAGGCTCAGGCAAAGGCCAATGAGCACAAGGGAGCTGTCATGAACTGCGATATGGGCTGGGCGGTGGATAGCATGTACCCCCCGCTCAAATGGACCCTTGCGGATAGACTAGCCAGCCGCAACGCACGCAATGAGCGGGAAAATGCGCTGCGTATCATGGGGGCTGCCGGGCATCGCGAAAGCGATGAGGTAGCTCGCCAACGAATGGAGCGCAACATCCGAGCTCTGCGAGCAGAATATGTCCGAATCGGCCGGAGCATGAAAGACAAAGGATTCCGCGTAGAGCGCTACAATGTGGGCGCCCCTATGGCAGAGTACGTGTTGCCGCACTCCGCCGCCGCCATGCGCGCCGTGCGGGCGGACTCCCTCCCCACGCTGGCAGACCGCGGCAAACGCCCGAGCAAGGCGGATGCCATCAAATGGGAAGGTGGGCGGAGCCGCCTCGTAGTACTTCCCACGACTCTCTGGTACAGTGTGCCGACAGAAAGCGGGCGGCGTATGCGCATCGAGCGCAAGGATTTCATCTACGCCGTGCGCGACGAAGTGGTGCAGACCAGCAACAACCGCAACTACCGCGGTACAGAAATCAACAAATGGTACTTCATAGATGGCAATACGGATGTAAACACCCTGCGATCTTACTTCCCCACTCTGCCGCTCAACATAGCCCGCCCGGACACCGGAGAGCGCCCACTCTGAATCACCTCCCGCCGTGGGGCAACTCATCGACCAGACGGAGCACGACTTCTCACCCGGCGGCATCCTGTCCAGTGGGCGAGGCTTCGAGTACCGCCCGCAGCAGCAACTCATGGCCACGGCTGTAGCAGCCGCACTGGAGAATAGCACCTCCCTGTTGGCGGAAGCGGGCACAGGTGTTGGCAAATCTCTGGCCTACCTCATACCTGCTATACGTCATGCATTGGAGCACAACCGCAAGGCAATCATCTCCACCCACACCATCAACCTACAGGAGCAACTTTTCCACAAAGACATTCCCACTGTAGCCAAGGCGCTGAGTGTAGACTTTCGTGCTGCTCTGCTGAAAGGACGCGCGAACTACCTGTGCCGCACTCGTCTGCGCCGTGCACTGGAGCAAGCCACAGATCTCTTCAACCAAGCTGAGACGAAGCAGTTACATGACCTACTGGCTTGGGCTCGCGATTGCGGCGAGGGCTCGCTGGCGGATCTGCCTGCTGAGCTGGACATCTCCCCCAAAGTATGGGCACAGGTATGCAGCGAAAATCACGTGTGTACCCCCCGCAACTGCGGCCCGGACTGCCCCTACCAAGCTGCTCGCCGCCGCGTAGATGAGGCTCAGGTAGTTGTGTTGAACCACACTCTTTTCTTCGGCCTGCTTTCCCTAGCAGATGAAATGCGGCAAGAAACACCCCTGCTGAACGAAGAAGATAATCCCGCGCCCTCTTTCATTTTCCCGAACGACTTTATCATACTGGACGAGGCTCATACTATCGAGACCGTGGCCGCTCACCAATTCGGCACCAGCCTACCCGAGGCAGAGCTCAAGTACGACCTGCTGCGCCTCTACAACCCGCACACCCGCAAGGGACGCCTCCGCCAACTCGCCACACCCAAACTCATCCAATATATTGAGGACGCACAAACCGCCACAGACGAGTTTTTCCGCTGTGCCCGCATGGACTGCCGTGTAGACGAGCACCAAGGCACCGTGCGCCTACGCCAGCCGGAGTGGACAGAGGATATTCTCTCCCCCTCTCTGGCGGTGCTGGAAAATGAAATCAAACAGATGGCTAGCGTGCAGGAGAATGATCTTACCCGTGCAGAGCTACAGGACATTCAAGCTCGTCTCTACGCCTACCGCGAGGCCGCAAAAGAGCTTATACAGCTTTCCAACGCAGACAACTCCGTGTACTGGGCAGAAACCGGCGGGCAGGAGCGGCAATTTACCACGCTGCGCTCCGCGCTCATCAACGTGTCGGATTTACTGCGCGAAAAACTCTTCGAAACCGGCAACACCTGCATCTGCACCAGCGC
>JAZNTO010000166.1:0-2152 GCA_045591805.1 Akkermansia sp.
CCCCCCCCCCCCCCCCCGCCACACAGCAAAACTTCGACCGCGCACCCCAAAAAGGTGCGCGGTTTTTGCGTCTTGGCTCGATGCGTCTTGCCGTTTATACTACCGCCATGCAAACCATAGAACGCGCACCGCTCCTACACTTTCCGCAGCCCTTCACCCTGCGGTGGGAGCGGCGTGTGCTGCACTTCCGCCGGTCGGCCACCACCTCGCGCGGCACCTTGACAGAGCGAGTGACCTACATCCTCTCCGCGCATACGGCGGAGGGCGTGGGCTATGGCGAGTGCTGCACCATGCCCGGCCTCTTGCCGGAGCCTACGGAAGACGAGCTGGAGCGCAGCTGCCACGAAGTCATGCGCCGCGGCGGCTTGCAGGGCGTAGCAGCGAGCTCGCCCGTATTGTTTGCATTGGAATGCGCCCTGCTGGCCGCCCTGCACCCGGACAAACCGCGTTGGGATACCCCGTTTGCTCGCGGCGAAATTGGGCAGCCGATTCACCACCTCATCTGGATGGCGGATATCGACACCATGCTTACTGCCATGTACCGCGGCATTGCGGAGGGTTTCACCTGCCTGAAACTCAAGGTAGGAGCCCTTCCCTTCGCTCAAGAACTGGAGATGCTGCATATAGCTCACGAGGCGTTTCCGCATGCAGAAATTCGCGTGGATGCGAACGGCGCCTTCTCCCCGCATGAAGCGCTGCATAAGCTGGAGGCTCTGGCCGCTGCCGGTGTAAGCTGTATCGAGCAGCCCATCCGCCCCGGACTATGGCAGCCGCTGGCAGAAATCTGCCGCTATACTCCCCTGCCCATCGCCTTGGACGAGGAGCTTATCTCCTGCGCCAACCCGCTGCAAATGCTGGAGACCATCCACCCGCACGCCATCGTCCTTAAGCCCTCGCTGCACGGCGGACTGCTTGCTGCAGAACACAGGGCACTGCTGGCGGAGCAGCGCAGTATCGCTTGGTGGGTAAACTCCGCGCTGGAAAGCCACATTGGCCACACTGCCCTAGCAGAGTGGTGCGCCTACGCCGCCCCCGGCCGTACTCAGGGACTGGGAACAGGCCGACTCTTCGCAGATGATTCCCCCGATAAAGTTCAGCTACACGGCCCACGCCTGTACTACGGAGACAGAATAAGTACGAAGGACGAATTCCGAAGTCGAAGTAGGATGTCCGGCGGCTTATGCCGCGAGGCTCCGGAAAATGGCCGTGGCTAGGCTACGCCCACTTCGTATGTCGGAATTCGTCCTTCGTACTTCCACTGACTTTGTAGATTGTAGATTCCCATCACGCCCAGAATTCTGCGGCATTTTGCACCCACTTCATATTCACATAGCGTGTACGCAGCAGAGCGGAGTCCCGATGCCCCATTTCGTATTGTAATTCGCTGTAGCTTCGGAAGTGGCGCAGGTAATAGCCCGCAAAGGTATGGCGTAAAACATCCGGCACCCAATGCCTGAAGCCAGCTTGGCAACGGAGAGTGCGCCAGTGGTACAGCCACTGCGGCGGGCAAATACGCCCGGTAGTCGGCATAGGAGCCCTTTCCAGCAAGCGCTGCAGCGGCGGATGTATGGTTACAAGCCTTGCCCCGCCTGTTTTGCTGTGTTGGGGAAGAATCGAAATGGTGCCACCGGCTAAATCCACCTGCTCCCGGCTCAGGCGCGCGACTTCGTGCGGGCGGATGCCGGCATAGAGCATCATACCCACTGCAGCCAGACACGAGCCGCCTTGGTAGTGCTTCGCGGTGTCGACAAGCTTTTCTATTTCCGGCTGTTGCAACACATCTATGGGCTGCTCCACCACGCGCGGCACTTCGACTCGAGCCACCGGATTCTCGCTACACCAGCCCTTTTTTATAGCCGTGCCGAACACACCGCTCAGCACCGAGCGCGCTTTCAGCCGCTGGCGCGGTGTATCGAAAGCCTCCGCAATATACCGCGCACATTCCTCGGGCGTCATGGCTCGCACACGCCTCTGCGCCAGACCTCTACACTTCGTCATGAAGCGGTTGCAAAAATATCGAAAGTCCCATACAGTACGCGGCCGCCTGTCATGTCGCGCCTCCAGAGCAGCCGCCACGGCTCTCTCAAAGCTTACCGTCTTCTCCAGCCGCAGCAGAGCCTCCGCCCCGGCAGCTATACACCTCCTCGCGCGC
>JAZNTO010000167.1:0-5879 GCA_045591805.1 Akkermansia sp.
AACCATGCGCGCCCAGCGCGGCAACCTGACCACCCCCGGCACTCACTCGCCCTACCGAGACCGCACAGTGGAGGAGAACCTCGCGCAGTTCGAGGCCATGAAAGCCGGCAAGTTCCCGGAGGGCGGCGCCGTGCTGCGTGCCAAAATCGACATGGCCAGCAGCAACATGAACATGCGCGACCCGGTCATCTACCGCATTTCCTACGACCACCACCACAACACGGGAAACACCTGGTGCATATACCCGATGTACGACTTCGCCCACCCGCTGGAGGACGCCTACGAGTACATCACTCACTCGCTCTGCACGTTGGAGTTCGAGAATCACCGCCCCCTTTACGATTGGGTTATCGAGAACTGCCCCATCCCCGCCGGCTCCCGCCCGCAGCAGCGTGAGTTCTCCCGCCTCAATATCACTTACACTGTCATGAGCAAGCGTAAGCTGCGCCAGATGGTAGAGGAAGGCTACGTGGCCGGGTGGGATGACCCTCGCATGCCCACTATCTGCGGCATGCGCCGCCGTGGGTACCCCGCGCCTGCTATCGTGGACTTCTGCGAAGGCGTGGGTATCACCAAGTTCAACGGCAACACGGATGTGGCGCGCTTAGAGAATGCCGTTCGCGCCGAACTGAACACCAACGCCGAGCGCCGCATGGCAGTGCTGAAGCCCCTCAAGCTCGTGCTCACCAACCTGCCGGACGGACACGAGGAACAGGTGGAGGTAGTCATCAACCCCGAGAAACCCGAGCTGGGCAATCGCGCCATCACCCTCACCAAGGAGGTGTGGATAGAGCAGAACGATTTCATGGTGGAGCCGCCCAAGAAGTACAAGCGCATGAGCCCCGGTGCATGTGTGCGCCTGCGCGGTGGCTACTGTGTGGTATGCACAGACTATGTGGCAGATGCCGCAGGACGCGTCACTGAGGTGCACGCCGAAGTGCTACCCGGCACCATTGGCGCCAACCCTCCCGAGGGCATTCGCTGCAAGGGAGCCATCCACTGGGTATCTGCAAAATACGGCGTGAAGGCAGAAGTGCGGCTGTACGACCGTCTGTTCAAAGACGAAGCACCGGATTCCAATCCGGAGGGCTTCCTGGCCTCGCTGAATGCGGACTCGCTCACCGTGCTGAAAGAAGCTGTGGTAGAGCCGGCACTTGCGGCTGCTCCCGCAGAGTTCCTGTGCCAGTTCGAGCGTACAGGCTACTTTGTAGCAGACCGCTACGACCACAGCCCCGAGTATCCCGTGTTCAACCGCTCTGTAGGTCTGCGTGACTCTTGGGCCAAGATGAACAAATGAGCTAAAGCACATTCACGTATTAGGATAGGCGATTTCAAAAAAGCTCGGCGGCGAACGCCGCAGGTATGCGGGGAGCCTCCGAGCTTGTTTTTACAGATTTGAGACATGAAAAACGTTGAGTTTTCTTCCCGAAACGGTGTGTTCGACATCAGCAGCTTCATCTGCGAGTGCGATGCCGCAGTGAGCGGCGAGCCCCTGCCCGTGCAGCCGGAAGCCCCGCTTCCCCAGCCGGCTCCGCCTACCGAGGTGCCGGTGGCAGACGGCACAGACCCCATCATCTACCACCCGCTGGAAGAGGTGCTCTGCGACCTGCGCATGGGTAAGCTCATCCTCATGACGGACGACCCGCACCGCGAAAACGAGGCGGATCTCGTATGCGCCGGACAGTTTGCCACCCCGCAGAACATCAACTTCATGGCCACACACGCGCGCGGACTCATCTGCGTGCCCATGGCGCCGGAGCGCGTGGATGCCTTGGGCTTGCCTATGCAGGCTCAGCACAATACGGAGAAACACCACACAGCCTTCACCGTAAGCGTGGATGCCAAGGAGGGCACAACCACCGGAATCAGCGCTTTTGAGCGTTCCATCACCACCATGAAACTCGCGGACCCGCGCGCCGCGCTGGATGACTTTGTGCAACCCGGCCACTGTTTCCCGCTGCGAGCGGTGGAGGGCGGAGTTATCCGCCGCGCCGGCCATACGGAGGGAACAGTGGATTTGCTGCGCATAGCCGGCATGGAACCTGTGGGGGTTTGCTGCGAGATTATGAAGGAGGACGGCACCATGGCTCGCTTGGGCGAGCTCGGCAGCTTCCAGAAGCAGTACGGACTCAAAGCCTGTTCGCTGGCCCAGATTATCGAGCACCGCCAGCATACGGAAAAACTTATCGAGAAGGAAGAAGTTGTGAAGCTGCCCACGGATTTCGGGGACTTCATGTGCCACTCCTACCACTCCAAGGTGGACGGCCAGACGCACCTTGCGCTGGTGCATGGCGAAATCAACCCGGAGGCTCCCGTGCTTTGCCGCGTGCACAGCGAGTGCCTCACGGGAGATGTCTTTGCCAGCCGGCGCTGCGACTGTGGCAGCCAGCTCCACACCGCTATGCGCCGTGTGGCGCTGGAGGGCGGCGTTATCCTCTACCTGCGTCAGGAGGGGCGCGGCATCGGTCTCTCGGCCAAGCTGCACGCCTACAAGCTGCAGGAACAAGGGCTGGACACGGTGGATGCCAACATAAAGCTCGGTTTTGCCCCGGACCTGCGAGACTACGGCGTGGGCGCACAAATCCTGCGCGACCTGGGCGTACGCAAGCTGCGCCTCCTCACCAACAATCCGCGCAAGATTGTGGGGCTCGCCGGGCATGGTCTGGAGGTAGTGGAGCAAATGCCCATCAGCATTCCGGCGCACGATGACAACAAGCACTATCTGGACACAAAGCGCGAAAGAATGGGACATCTTATTTAACGGACAAGTCACGGTTTATGAAAACTATAGCTTTATTTGCAGCAACATTCATGCTGGCTGCATGCAGCAGTACCCCCAAGGGGGATTTGGCACCTGCGGGAGTAGCAGGCAGAATCATTGAGATGGACGGCCACGGGGCAGAAAGCTGCTCCTCGCCGAGTGGCAAACAGAAATGGACAGAGTGGATTCCGGAGGAACACCCCTGCGTGTTTGCCTACTCTTTCGACGAGGCGAACCGCTACCGCGTGAACTTTAACCCCACGGACAAAGCATACCTGACCTACAAAAAAGTAGGCCCGGACTCCGCCGTCATCCGCAATACCGGTGCCCCCAACCACGGCACCTACACCCTGCACTTCGAGTCCCCGACAGAAGGCACCGCCACCAACATAGGGCAAGCCAACGGCAGAGATTACATGACGCGCAAGATTAAGTTCAGCATCAAGTAAAGGCATGTTTTTGGCAGTAATACTAGGTTATCTGGTCGCAGCGCTTTTTGCTTTCTGCGGCATTGCCAACATCTGCATATTCTTAAGCTCGGCAAAACAAGGCATGGGAGCTCAGCACTTTATCGAGGAGCTCTCCCTAGCAGCATGGCCGCTCGCAGTGGCAGCCATCGTATACCTGCTCACACAACTTGCCATCCTGCTGGAGCAGCAGAGCATCGTAGCGGTGGATTTAGAAACTGAGAAAGATTCCCCGCACAGCAAAGAGACGGACGTCCCCAAACGCCCCGCCCCCCTGCCCGCCGGCAGCTATTTCCATGCAGAGCCGGCTCCCCGTCCCACCCCGCCGCAGCTTACACCGACCCTCCCGCAGAATACGCCCGCAGCCACACCGCCGACAGAGGCACCCTCCATCGCGGAGGTAGAAAACATCGCTACAGCTGCGGCGGAAGAAGCCGCACGCGAAGAAGCCGAGCCGGCTGCTGATATAAAGCCTATCATCAAACGCCGCAACGACGGACTCAATTTCTTCCGCGTAGATTAAGCCCCCCCTATGTTTACCCCCGCGCAGGCACTGGCAGAGCTCATGCAGCAATACCTCGGCACAGGTATCGCCGCTGATTCGCTGCAACTCATTGCCGGCGGTGCTTCGGGGCGCAGCGTCATGCGCAGCCCGCAAGCACAGGGGCTGCTGGGTATATACTGGACAGCGAATCGGGCGGACAATGCCGCCTTTGTGCCCGTTGCTCGCTATCTGGCAGCAGCCGGGCTGAGCGTGCCGGCCATCCTTGCTACGGCAGAATACGGCGAAGGCTGCGGTGCCTGTTTGGTACAGGATTTGGGCACGCAGGACTTGTTGAGCCTGCGGGATACCCCTTGGGAGTTGCGCAAAGCCGCATACAAACAAGCCTTGGAAGCAGTCATTCCCCTGCATCGCCTCAGCCCCGAGATGCAGCTGCAGCCCCCCTTCGATACCGCCATGTACCGCTGGGAGCAAGAGTACTTTGCAGAGCATCTGCTGGCGCGCCACCTCGGCCAACAAGCAGAGAGCTTTCTGCGCCACCCTGCCATGCAGAGCATGGCAGAAATGCTTGCGTCTCTGCCCCGTGTACCGGTGCACCGCGACTTCCAGAGCCAGAATATCATGCTGCATGCAGGCAAAGCCTGCCTCATCGACTTTCAAGGCATGCGCTACGGGAGAGCGGAATACGATCTAGCCTCGCTGGTGTACGACCCCTACATGGATTTAAGCGAAGCAGAGAGCGATGAGCTGCTTTCCCTCGACGCGGAGCTAAGCGGCGCACCGCTCGACCCGGCAGTATTCTACGCCTGCGCCATGCAGCGGCTCATGCAGGCACTCGGAGCCTTTGCCAACATAGGCCACAACCAACAGAGAGAATGGTACCTCAACCTGATTCCGACGGGGTTGAGAAAACTGCGGCAGGTAGCCGCCCGTGTTCCCGCCGGTTCACCCGCAGCAGACGCAGCACAATGGCTTCTCACCGTCATCTGAGCAAGTGGAGCAGTTTTTTCTGCCTGCTGATTCTTGTAGGGCTTACCCTCGGGCTGAATGGCCGCATGGAAAACGTCGACCGCCTGCTCTACGCCCATGCGGCGAAATACCTGCACCTCGTACCGGAAGGCCGCACCCTGCATCTGCTACACAAGGGCGAAACAGCACCAAACGAACCGGACACCACCATCGAAACCCGCCGCACCATTTTCCCGACCGTCGGATGTCTGGAGCTCAACGACTCCTCTGCCGCAGAATGTTTTGCAGCCCTCCCTCTCGGCCCGCAAGACCTGGCAGTTCTCCTGCACAAACTTTCCGAGCGAGGCGTGAAACACCTCGCCCTCAGTTCCCCGCTCACCTGGCAACCGACTCCGGCTCCCATTGCCTGCAAAATGGTAGCCATGCGACTGGCCGCTTTCGAGCATGCAGCCGTCGGCCTGCGAGGTCGCACAGCGGCAGATGCGGACTTTACCCCGGCAGCGCTCCAAGCCGCAGCCATACCGGCAGACCACGTGGAGGGCGATACCTCCGGACTCCCCTCTGCAAACAAGGCCATTCACAATGCCCTGCTGCCTATCGGCGAAGCAGCCGACCTCTGCTGGGCTGCGGACAGACTGGAGGGGGAAAGGCTCACCCTCACACCCTCTGCTGCCACAGAACGGTCTTTCCCCCTGCTGGTACGCTGGAACGGAGAGATTATCCCCACCTTGCCCCTGCGACTCGCCATGCACATAAAGGGCATCAGCTCCGCAGACATCCATGTGCGCATGGGCAAAGATATACGTCTGGGCAAGCTCACACTACCGCTGGATGAGCACGGACGCACCCGACTGGCAGATGCAGCCGTCGCAACCTCGACTCCGGCAGAAATCGTAAGTACCGGTGCCGCTGCAGCCCCCCTTCCGGAAATCATGTTGCTCGCCCGCACAGCGGATGGTAAGCCGGAGCCGGCGCGCAGCTCCCAAATAGCAGCCACCATCTCCCGCCTCTGCGCCACGGAATTAGTTGAGTCCCGCACCCAAGCCGGACCTCCCGGCCTGGGCTGGCAATACACCAACCCCGCATCAGGCTGGCAGCGTCTCAGCCTCCTGGCTCTGCTCGCGCTCTTCGCCGTGCGTATGCTACCTTTCTTCTGGGGATTCTTCCGCAAGCTTATCAT